>JAGLHV010000117.1 GCA_023143305.1 bacterium
TGTTAAAACCGTATTTTTCTTCAATAACAAAAGTTTGATAAATCCCAAAAGGTATATGTATTAATTGGGAGCCAAAGACTAAAATCGCAGCGAAAAGTAATCCGGTAAAAAGAAAATTGAATTGAAAACTCCTTGCCCACTGGTCAACAAAATTAAACCCGCCCAAAAGAATAAAGAAGATGATAAGCAAGGTAAAAGCAGCATCTTCAATTAAAGAAAAGATGGTATTCTCTTTTAAATAAGTTTGAGATTGGGTGTATTTATTGGCATTATAATATCCGGTAAATTCTTTGGGTAAAGCCGGCGCAGCATATTTTACATTTAAAATCCCAATAAGTAAGTTTAGTAAATATTCACCAAGTAAGATAAATAAAATGATAATCAAGTAAGTATTCATGGATAAGTATCCTTAAAAAAATATTTTTTATCTTTTATAACCGGATGCCGTAATTGAAATCTTTGAAGTTTAAATTTTATGCAATAAGAATAACAGATTAATTAAAAGAAATCAATTAAATAATTTCAAAGAATGGACAGGTTTAGGCACATGGTTTCCACCCTTTGGCTTTTCTTTATCATCTGCTTCCCGGGCAAGATTAATGCTTTGTTGTATGATTAATAAACTCTTCTATCCTTAATTTATTTGCTTCCTTTATTTTCAGGCTGTGTCCAGATTTTTATGAGGCAGCTGTTTAGGTGTTCTTTTAAACTTTGTATACTCTTCTTTATTTAAATAATTGTAGCTTACTTAGGTAGATACCCTGTGCCTGTAATTTCCATTTTAGAGGCATAAAATACATTGACAAAAGCAGGAATTATTGATAAAATTAATTATTAATGATGAGTGTATTACAAATTATTTACCAGGGGTAAAAAAAGCGGTTTTTTTGAAAAGAGAGGGTCAAAAAGGTGTTTTATTATGATTAAAGAGGAAATTAAAGTAATAATAGTAGATGATGAACCGATTATTACTGAATCGTTAAGTAGTTCTTTAGAAGAGGAAAATTGGCATGTTTTTTCTACTAATCAGGGGGAAAAAGCTGTTGAGCTGGCGGAAAAAATTCGTCCTGATGTAGCCATTATAGATTTACAACTGCCCAATATAAGCGGTTTAGAAATAGCGCAGGCGATAAAAGAGATGGATTCGGGTGTGTGTATTATTATTATAACTGCTCATGCAAAAATGGAAACAGCTATAAGTGCATTATTAGGAGGAGCTTATGATTATATTACTAAACCGTACGATATCAGTCATGTGAAATCAGTGGTACGAAAGGGATTAGAAAAACGTTTTCTTGCTTTAAAAAACAAAGAGCTGATCATAAGATTGAAAAGAGAAAAAAGAAGAGTAGAAGCTATTTTGGAAATAAGCAAAATGTTTAATGTAATCATTTCGTTAAGTGATTTAGTAGATTTCTGTGTGGTTAAGGTTTCCCATATGTTAGAGGCACAAAGAGGATCTTTAATGCTGGTAGATAAAGAGTCAAAAGAACTTTTTATTTGCGGGGCCTATGGTTTAGACGAAAAAGTAGTTAAGGACACCAGATTAAGAATAGGAGAAAGCATTGCCGGCCGGGTAGTTGAATCGGGAGAACCTTTGTGCGTTGTTGATATTGAAAATGATATGCGTCTTTTACGTAAAAATCAACCTATTTATGACTCTAAGTCTTTTATTTGTATCCCCTTAAAACAAGAGGAAGAGATTATCGGTGTATTTAATTTTTCCAACAAAGAACCTTTTTTTACTGAAGAAGATGTTTCTTTTGTTTCCATTGTTGCCCATCAGGCGGCTATTGCTATTCAAAAAATTCGTTTATATGATATGGTAACGAAATTAGCTATTACCGATGAATTAACCGGATTATTCAATCGTCGCTATTTTATTAGACAATTAAAAGAAGAGATTAAACGGAATAAGAGATATCATCGTTCTCTTTCCTTAATTATGTTTGATGTTGATGATTTTAAAGAATTTAATGATAATTACGGCCATTTAACAGGAGATGCTGTTCTTAAGAAAATAACGAAGATTTTAATTGCTAATGTACGTAATGTAGATATTGTCAGCCGGTATGGAGGAGAAGAATTTATTGTTATTTTACCGGAAACTGATATTCAGGAAGCAGCAAGGGTGGCAGAAAAAATAAGAAAATCTTCAGAAGAGAGTCTTTTTACCAGAAAATTTCTAGGCAAAAACCAGGGAGGAAAAAAAGATATAAAAAAATTAACTGTTAGCGGAGGAGTAGCTGCTTATAAATCAGGTGAAGGATTAGAGTCATTTATTAAGAGAGTGGATAGTGTTCTTTATCGTGCTAAAAAAACAGGAAAAAATAAAATTGAATGTGCTTCTTTGTCTCACAAGTAATTTTATAGTTTGTTGAGTTTCCTTAGCTTTTTAAAATACACGCAACAATCTTTATCTATTTCCCCCAAAAACCGGATTTTATTTTTCATCAAAAGAGACAATCTTTATGAAAAGCTTCAAAAGAATTTTCTTCAGGAAATGAAAGAAGAGAAATTCTCTTGCAATTATTTAAAAAGTTGTATAAAATAAATTGTTTTAATCTGTAAAAAAGGGTATCTATAAACTGTCTTTTGTTAGACAGTTCTTTTTATTTTATTAAAAAACAAAAAAGGACAGATTAAGAAGGGTGATTATATGTTGAACTTGGCAGATTTTTATTTCCATCCCGAAGTGCGCAAAAGAATTATGGAATATTGTGGAGGGGAAAATGATTTTTCTTCTTTTACAGCTGCAACGTTAGTCGGTTATGGAGAAAAATGGGTAGGTAAAAATTATGAACAACTTGGATTCCTTCCTCAAGAGGGGTTTGAGCAAATATTAGGAAACGGATGGGATATTTTTCGTTCGAGCTGGGATAATATGAGCAGTTTGGGGATTTTAGATGTAGAATATTTTAATTTGGATTATCCCGGAGAGATATATCTTCATCCTTACCGGACATTTAAAAAATTAGAGTTATTATATAAAACAATCTTAAGTGTTTTTTATAAATTTAACATTATCCCCTTAGTCATTATGACTGGTCAAGGTTACCATTTTTCCTTTCGTTTACCTCAAAACAACAGAATTCATCAGAAAATTGAAGAAATAGGCAATATTCCATCTTCTGTAAAAAATAAATATATTGATTTAAAAAACAGGGGATTGTGTTTTTCTCTTCGTCAGGGGAAAGCTTACGAAGGGATGGGCAGGTTGATGGAATATATGACTCATCTGGTTATTAAAAAAATGCGGAATAGTCTAATACCTGTTGTGTGCACTGATTTAGCCGTAGGAATGACTGATTCAGTACGGGAAGCGATTTCTCTGGATTTATCTATGTATGGAGATCCCCTACATTTTCGACATATTCGTTGTCCGTTTAGTTCCTATCAAAAACACAGAAATCAGAAATTTCGAATTGGAGAATTAGCTACAAAAAGTCCTGTTCAGATTACTCTTCCCAGGACTGAAACAGTAAAACTGGAAGATTTATGCCAATGGAAAAATGATTTTCGAAAAGCCAGTGACTATGCATCTAAAGTGGAAACCCGGATTCCGGATGTATCCATAGGATATGATAATTTAATTAGAAGTTACAAGCGTTCACAACTTTATCAGTTTCATAAGTATTTTGATTCCCAGGAGCATGATTTGCCTTCTGTATGGGGGAAAACTTATGATCGTTTTGATTTAGGCAAGCTTCCTCCTTGCATAGCACATGCGCTTTCTTTTCCCAATGATAATTTATTAAAACCGACTAATATACAGGCTATTACGCGGGTATTGCTAAAGCAAAGATGGCATCCAAAACATATTGCCGGTCTTATTCGTTCTAAATATGAGCGAAATCATAGTTGGGGGGATATATGGATAAGAAATGATGCTAGTTTGCGTGCTGATTTTTATGTTCGGCTTTTTGCAGGATTATTGAGTGATGGAACGGATCAGGAAGAAGATTTAAATTGTACTTCTTATCAAAAGAAAGGGTATTGTTGGAAGAAGTGGTGTGGATATAATTTAGAGCATTATAAAATAAATTGAAACGGGTAAAGATTTATTAATCAGCAGGTTTTTTTTAGTTATTTTAAAAAGTGGAAATAAAATTAAATGGAAATAGGTATTTCTACAGGGATTATTTATAATTATAATTTATTGGAAAATCTTTTTTTATTTAAAGAAGCGGGTTTTGATAGTATCGAAATTTGCTTTAATCCCCGATTGAATAAAGATAGGTTTTATCAATTTAATTATCAAAACTGGCTTTATGTATATGAACTTAAAGATAAATTAAAAAGGCACGAATTGAAGGTGCATTCAATACATGCTCCTTATTCCGGCACTTTTGACATTTCTGATTTAAGTGAGCGGCAGCGTATAAATACAGTGCATGAAATAAAACAGATTATCGATGTTTTAAGAGTTTTGGACGGAAGCAATTTGATTCTTCATCCTACAATAAAAGAAATTTGTGAAAATAATTTTGAAGAAAGAGGTAAATGGTTTAAACAGGTAACAAAAAGCCTTAAAAGTATTGTAGCTTACGGTGAAAAAAAGGGGATTAAGATAGCAATTGAAAATATGCTGCCCCATCTTTTTTTTGGGGACTTTAATGATTTATTAAATTTAATCAATCAGTTTGATTCTGAAAATCTAGGAATTTGCCTGGATACTTCCCATGCTAATTTAAGTAAAGGAGTTCTTGAAGCAGTAAGAAAATTCGGCCCAAGAATTATTTCTTTGCACATTTCTGATAATTATGGTAATGAAGACAGTCATTTTCCTCTGGGTGAAGGGAGTATCAACTGGAATGAATTTTTACATGAACTATTTAAAGTAAATTTTAAAGGGGTTTTTATGTTAGAAATTCTAAAAGAAGTAAAAGAAGAAGAGCTTCCTTCAATGTTAAAGAAAACATATGAAAATACAAGAAGATTTGTGGAGGGAAAACTTTGAAATATGATTCTGTGCGGGGAACAAGAGATATTTTAAACGAAGAGGTTCTTAAATTACGTTACTTGGAAAATTTAGGTCGGGAGGTTTTTTCTTCCTATGGGTATAAAGAAATAATAATTCCTACTTTTGAGCGAACGGAACTTTTTACCCGTAGTATCGGGGAAGTATCGGATATTGTAGAAAAAGAAAT
>JAGLHV010000118.1 GCA_023143305.1 bacterium
CCTACAAAAAACTAAAAAAGAAAAAAAACATTCTGGAAGCAGCCATAAAATAATTGACCGCTATGCCAAAACCAAAGGAAGAAAAGGTGCAAGGAATTACTGGAAGAATTACTGCCAATCGCAAAGAAACTATTTCCAAATGCAAAGAGATTGAGTCAAGACAACGAAAAGAAATAAAAAATTTAAATTACCTCATCTCCCTGTAATTTTGTCCCCTCGTTCTGGCAATAGGAACATATCTTACACTATCTTTTTAGCTGTATTTTAAAAAGGGATAAAATCTTTTTTATAGATTATCTTTTCAATTTTTTTTAAAGGGAGAAATCTAAAATAAAAGTTTCTTGACAACGATAAAGAAGTTAGTGTAAAATACATCAATTATAAAAATGGAAGGTGTAGAAAAAATGAAAAATTATAATGTTGCAGTAGTAGGGGCAACCGGTGTAGTGGGGCAGGAAATGGTAAGGATGCTGGAAAAAAGAAAGTTTCCTGTAGCCAGTCTAAAACTTTTGGCTTCTCAACGTTCGATAGGGAAAACAGGAAAATTTTGCGGAAAAGAAATAAAGATAGAAGAACTAAAAGATAATTCTTTTAACGGGATAGAAATTGCATTATTTTCTGCCGGATCTGAAATATCTAAAAAGTTTGCTCCTATAGCCAGTAAAGAAGGGGTATTTGTAATTGATAATTCCAGTGCATGGCGGATGGATGCAGATGTTCCTTTAGTTGTTCCGGAGGTAAATGCACATACTTTATCTAAGGGAAAAAAAATCATTGCCAATCCTAATTGCTCTACTATCCAGATGGTAGTAGTTTTAAATCCTATTCATCGCTCAGCAGGGATAAAAAGGGTAGTCGTTTCTACTTATCAGGCTGTATCCGGAGCGGGAAAAGAAGCAATGCTGGAACTACAAAACCAGAAGGATGCAGATATAACCGATAAGAAAACAGATTGTAAAGTTTTTCCTTATCAGATTGCTTATAATGTCATTCCCCATATTGATGTTTTTGGAGAGAACGGATATACCAGGGAAGAAATTAAAATGGTAAAAGAAACTCAAAAGATTATGAATGACGAATCTATAAAAGTTACTGCTACTTGTGTAAGGGTTCCTGTTTTTAGGGGGCATTCCGAATCGGTAAATATTGAAACGGAAAAAAAGATTTCTCCTGAAGAAGTGAAAAATATTCTATCTGAGTCTTGTGGAATAATAGTATGGGATGATATTGCTAAATTAAAATACCCTCTACCTCTTTATTGTGCCAATAAAGAAGAAACTTTTGTAGGACGGATTCGATCGGATACAAGTGTTGAAAATGGATTAAATTTGTGGATTGTTAGTGATAATTTATTAAAAGGGGCGGCCTTAAATGCCGTTCAGATTGCAGAGTGTTTAGTCGAGAAAGAGATTATCTGATAAAATTGAAAAAGATAGATAAAGTGCGTAATATAAAACTAATTATTGAATACGATGGTACAAATTATTCCGGTTGGCAGATACAAAAAGGAAAGAAAGTTAAAACCATACAGAGAATATTGGAAAAAGCCTTAGGAAAAGTTTTAGGCAAAAAGATTTCCTTGATTGGTGCGGCCAGGACTGATGCAGGCGTTCATGCTCAAGGACAGGCAGCTAATTTTAAAACTGAAAAAAAAATAAAGTTACAGAATTTACAAAAAGCCTTAAATAGTCTTTTACCTGTGGATATTGTTATCATTGCAATAGAGGAAGTTCCTTTGGATTTTCATTCCCGGTATTCAAGCAGGAGTAAAATATACGAATATAAAATTCTGAATAGTTTTTTTTCATCAGCAATTCATCATCGTTTTATCTGGCAGGTTTCATATGTTTTAGATATTAAATCAATGCAAAAAGGAGCGGAATATTTTATTGGTGAGCATGATTTTTCTTCTTTTTGTGCAGCAAGAAGTGGAAACAAAAACAAAAGATGTAGGATTTTAAAATTTAAGATAAAAAGAAAAGGTGAATATTGTATTTTTTTGATAGAGGGAACAAATTTTTTATATAAAATGGTGAGAAATATAGTTGGCACATTAGTTGAAGTAGGCAGAGGTAAATTTCAGGCGGATGATATAAAGGATATCTTAAATAAGCGGGATAGAAAATTTGCAGGTCCTACCGCTCTGGCAAAGGGATTAACTTTGATTCGAGTCAAGTATTAATAAGGGAAAGGATTATTTAAAAATTGATGGGGTTTATTGATTTATTTAATAAAAAAAGTAATAAAAGGAGATTTATGTAATGAAAGCAGTAATTATGGCAGGAGGATTTGGTACACGATTGCGTCCTTTAACCTGTAATATTCCCAAGCCGATGGTTCCTATAGCGAATAAGCCCATTATGGAACATATTGTAGAACTTTTAAAAAAAAATAATATTGATGATATTTTGTCTATTCTTTATTATCAGCCGGGAGTAATTACTAACCATTTTGGAAATGGTGAAAATTTTGGAGTAAAAATATCTCATGTGTTTGCCGCAACGGATTTGGGAACGGCAGGGAGTGTTAAGAATGCGGAGCATTTGTTAAAAGAAACGTTTATTGTTATTAGTGGAGATGTGTTAACTGATTTTAATCTTCAGGAGGCTATAAAGTTTCATAAACAAAAAAAATCTCTGGCTACAATAGTTTTAACCAGGGTTAATAATCCCTTGTCTTTTGGGGTGGTAATTACCGATACTAAAGGAAAAATAACCAGATTTTTGGAAAAACCTAATTGGGGTGAAGTTTTTTCAGACACAATTAATACCGGTATATATATATTAGAACCGGAGGTTTTACAGTATATTCCGGCTAATAAGAAATTTGATTTTAGTAAAGATTTGTTTTCCTTTTTATTAGAGAACAAAAAATCTTTATATGGTTACATTGCTAAAGGCTACTGGAAAGATATTGGAAGTTTAAATGAATATCGTCAGGTACACTTTGATGTGTTAAAGCAGTCAATGTCGATTAATATTCCCGGAATAAAATCTACCGGTCAGGAAAATTGGGTGGGAGAAGATAGTTTAATTGCGCCTTCGGTAAAATTAGCCGGAAAGGTTATTATCGGTAAGGGTTGTCAGATTAAGGGAAATGTGGAAATAGAAAATTCTGTTATTGGAAATAATGTGATTATTGATGAGAGAGCAGTAATTACAAAGTGTGTTTTGTGGGATGGGGTGAAGGTAGGAAAAGAAGTTGAAATAAAGGAAAGTACTATAGGTTACGGGACACTTTTACAAAAAAAAGCAATTGTTAATGAAGGAGTAGTTATTGGTGATGAATGTAGTATTGGAATAAAAAGTGAAATTAAGGCGAATATAAAGGTTTGGCCGTATAAAATAATTGATGACGGAGCAATTCTTTCCACCAGTTTAGTTTGGGGAGAGAAGTGGCTTAAGGACCTTTTTGGTGCGTATGGTATTACCGGTTTAATTAACGTTGAAATTACTCCTGAATTTGCTGCCCGGGTAGGAGCGGCATACGGTGCATTTCTCGGGGAGGGAGCATATGTTTTAACCAGTCGGGATAGTCATCGTGCTTCCAGGATGATAAAAAGGGCAATTATTTCCGGTTTGATGTCGGCAGGAATCCATGTAGGGGATTTAAGAACTTCACCTATACCGGTAGTGAGATATGAATTAGGAAAGGAAAGAGAAAAAGGGGGAATTCATGTAAGGATTTCTCCTTATGAATCTCAAATGATGGATATTAAGTTTTTTGATTATCAAGGGATAGATATTTCCAGCAAGCAGGAACGGGCAATTGAACAGTTATTTTCCAGAGAGGATTTTAAAAGGATAAATTCATCTAAAATTGGTTCTATCAGTCTTCCTCATCAAGCCAATCAATATTATAAAGAAGGGTTCTTAAATTATATAAATAAGGATGTTATAATAGAGGCAGGATTTAAAATAGTTTTGGATTATGCCTTTAGTAGTGCTTCGTTTATTTTTCCCTCTATTTTTGGAAAATTAGGATGTGATGTAGTAGCGCTTAATGCTCATCTTGATGAGACAAAGATTAGTAAAAACAAAGAAGACTTTGATTCTTCCCTGAAACAAGTATCTTCTATTGGGACAACTTTAAAAGCGGATGCCGGTTTTTTATTAGATACGGGAGCGGAAAAAGTTTTTCTTGTTGATGAAAAGGGAAATATCATCAGGAATGATATCGCTTTAGCCATAGTCATTTTATTAGTTTTAAAGACAATGGGTGGGAATATAGCCGTTCCGGTAAATGTTTCCCGTGTTGTGGAAAAAATGGCTCAAAAGTATAAGGCAAAAGTTTATAGGACCGGTATGTCCCCTAAAGCGATGATAGAATTTGCTAAGCAAAACAAGAATGAAGTAAATTGTCTTTGTGATGGAATAGGAGGATATATTTTTCCTCAATTTCAACCGGCTTTTGATGGAATGTTTTCTGTTGCTAAAATATTAGAACTTTTAGCTGTTGATAAAAGCTCTCTTTATAAGATAGCCAGAACGATACCGCCTTTTACTGTTCTTCATCGTCAGATTGCTTGTGATTGGGATAGGAAAGGGAAGGTTATGCGTTATATTATTGAAGAAAATCTTTCCGCTAAGAGGAAAGTTGAACTTATTGATGGAGTAAAAATATTTTTTGGCAGGGATTGGGTATTATTACGACCTGATCCGGATCGTCCGTTATTTCATATTTATGCGGAAACCAGCGAGAGAAAAAAAACGCGGGATTTGATGAATACATATATCCGGAAAATAGAAAGATGGCAAAAATAAATAAAAAAGGGGGAATGGGGAAAAGTGCAGCAAATAAAATTTGGGACTTCGGGATGGAGAGGAATTATTTCAGATGATTTTACATTTGAAAACGTCAAAATTGTTGTTCAGGCAATAGCGGATTTCATTAAGCAAACAAAAACCAAAAATAAAGGGTCTTTGGATTCTAATCTTTCTGTGGTGATAGGATATGATACGCGGTTTTTATCTAAAGAATTTGCCCAAAAAGCGGCTATGGTTTTGGCTGCAAATAATATAAGAGCTTATCTTTCTAATAGAGATGTTCCGACACCTGTAATTGCTTATTATACCTGTCGGCAAAAAATGCAGGGAGGAATTAATTTTACTGCCAGTCATAATCCGGCAGAATA
>JAGLHV010000119.1 GCA_023143305.1 bacterium
TCATTAATAATTACTCCCTGCAACCGGTAAACTTCTTGTATTTCATTAACTAAATATTCCTGAACCTCTTTATCTCCTTTTACTCTCAATATATCATGGGGATTAACAGAACCATCGGTTAAAGGTTCTCCTACTCTTACCTGATCTCCTTCATAAATTACCAGATGTTTCCCATGAGGAACAAGATATTCACGAACCAGTCCTGTTTCATTTTCAACTATTACTTTCATTACCCCTTTAGTAGTAACACCTAACTTTACTCTACCGTCTATTTCAGAAACAAGTGCACAATTTTTAGGTTTACGGGCTTCAAATAATTCAGCCACCCGGGGTAATCCCCCGGTAATATCCCTGGTCTTAGATACTTCCTGGGGAATTTTGGCCAAAACATCACCGGGAAACACCTCATGTCCATCATAGACATCAATATGCGTATCTACCGGTAAAGGATAAGAAACCAGTTCTTTCTTCTTTTTATTTATAACAGCAATTCGAGGCTGAAGTTTTTCTGTTTTATAACTGATAATTACTCTTTCTTCCAAACCTGTAATTCTATTTATTTCTTTATGAACGGTTATTCCTTCTACAATATCTATTAATTTTATTTTTCCCTCAAATTCAGAAATAATGGGTAAACTATAGGGATCCCATTCTGCAATTAATTCTCCTTTTTTTACATCTTTCCCTTCTTTTACCTTTAACTTCGATCCATAAGGAACATAATAGCTTTCTTTTTCTTTCCCACTGCTGCCGGTTTTTCTAATAATTATCTCACCATTACGGCTAACAACCACCCATTGTCCTTCTTTGTTTTTTATACTTTTAATATTGGAAAACTTTAATTTTCCTTCTTTCTTGGCCTGCACAGAAGAACGTAAAATAATCCGGCTAGCCGTACCCCCTATATGAAAAGTCCGTAAAGTAAGTTGCGTCCCCGGCTCTCCGATAGATTGAGCAGCAATAATTCCAACTGCTTCCCCTATCTCTACTTTCCTTCCCGTTGCCAAATTTACTCCATAACATTTAACACAAACACCCTGTTTTGTTTCACAGGTTAAAACAGAACGAATTCTTATCTTTTCAATCCCTGCTTTTTCAATTTCTTTAGCTTTTTCTTCACTAATTATCTCCCCGACAGAAATAATTATTTCATCGGTTAGAAGATTCACTACATTATCTAAACTTACTCTGCCCAATATTCTTTCCGCTAAAGACTCTATGATTTCATCCCCTTCTTTTAAAGACCCCACTTTTATTCCATTTAGAGTTCCACAATCCTCAACATTTATTACTACATCATGAGCAACATCTATTAATCTACGGGTTAAATAACCTGCATCCGCTGTTTTTAAAGCTGTATCAGCTAATCCTTTTCTTACTCCGTGGGTAGAAATGAAATACTCTAAAACGGTTAACCCCTCCCTGAAATTAGCCACAATAGGTGATTCTATAATCTCACCTATTTGCCCGGTAATTTTCTTTTGTGGTTTAGCCATTAAACCTCTCATCCCGGCTAATTGTCTAATCTGCTGCCTACTTCCCCTCGCTCCTGAATCAGCCATCATATAAATGGGATTAAACTTGGGCACATCATGCCTATAGTCTTCTTCCTCTTCTTTTCTTAACCCATCAAACATAATATTAGAAATTTTATCAGTGATATGAGTCCAAATATCAATTACTTTGTTATATCGTTCCGTATCAGTAATAAAACCCCTTTTATATTGCACTTCGATTTCTTTTACTTCCTTTCTAGCTTTACTAATTATTTCATCTTTAATTTTTGGTGTCTTCATATCTCGCAAAGAAATGGATATTCCAGCTAAAGTCGCATACTTATAACCAATCTTCTTTATATCATCCAATAATAAGGTTGTTTTGTACGGACCTAATTTTTTAAAACAAAGTTCTACCAATTGCCCCAGATCTTTTTTCTTAACAATTTTATTCATAAATTCCATTTCAGATGGAACAACTTCATTAAAAATAACCCGGCCTACAGTTGTTTCTATTAATTCACCGGAAGAAAACCGAATTTTTACTTTAGCATGTAAATTTACCTCTTCATGATTATAAGCAATTAAAGATTCTTCCTTTGAAGCAAATATTTTCCCTTCCCCTTTATCTTTCTTTTTTTCTTTGGTTAAATAACAACACCCTAAAACCATATCCTGAGAAGGCGTTACAATGGGTTTTCCGTTAGAAGGGGATAAAATATTATTATTGGCCATCATCAAAACCCTGCATTCCATCTGCGATTCTAAAGATAAAGGAACATGTACTGCCATTTGATCTCCATCGAAATCAGCATTAAATGCCGTACAGACAAGAGGATGTAATTGTATTGATTTTCCTTCAATCAATACCGGTTCAAAAGCCTGAATTCCCAAACGATGAAGCGTAGGCGCACGGTTTAAAAGTATAGGGTGATTTTTGGTCACTTCTTCCAAAATATCCCATACTTCCGGCCTGACCCGTTCCAACATTTTTTTAGCCCCTTTCAGCGAAGAAGCAAAACCTTTTCCTAATAATTCTTTAAGAATAAACGGTTTAAAAAGTTCCAAAGCCATTTCTTTAGGTAAACCACACTGACCAATCTTTAAATTTGGGCCAATCACCACTACCGATCTCCCTGAATAATCCACTCTTTTACCTAATAAATTCTGACGAAATCGTCCTTGTTTTCCTTTAAGAACATCAGACAACGATTTTAAAGGACGTCCTCCAGCACCCGTAACTACTTTTCTTCTTGCTCCATTTTCAAATAAAACATCTACTGCCTCCTGTAATAATCTTTTTTCATTAAAAATCATTACTTCCGGAGCTTTCAAATTTTCAATAAGTTTTAATCGGTTATTACGATTTACAATTCTACGATATAAATCATTCAAATCAGAAGAAGCAAAACGCCCCCCTTCCAAAGGAACCAAAGGACGCAAATCAGGAGGAATAACAGGAATAGAGGTTAAAACCATCCACTCCGGCTTATTTCCCGATTTAACAAATCCATCAACTACTCTTAACTGCTTAACTAAACGATTTCTTGCTGCTTCGGATTTATCGCTTTTAATTTTAATTCTTAATTCTTTAGATAATTTATTTACATCCAATTTAGATAATAATTCCTTAATTGCTTTAGCCCCAATTCCTACCCGAAATTTATTACCAAATTCCTGTTTGTTTTTTTGAAATTCTTCTTCACTTAAAAGCTGTCCTTTCTTTAAGGAAGTGGACCCGGGATCAATAACAACATAATTAGCATAATAAACTACTCTTTCTACTTCCCCTAATTTCATATTTAATAAAACACCTATCCGTGAAGGTGATTTTCTTAAAAACCAGATGTGAGTCACCGGTGCAGCCAACTCAATATGACCCATCCGTTCTCTTCTTACTTTAGACTCGGTAACTTCCACCCCACATCTATCACAAATTACTCCTTTATGTTTTATCCACTTATATTTCCCACAATTGCACTCCCAATCCCGTACAGGACCAAATATCCGCTCACAAAACAATCCATCCCGCTCGGGTTTAAAAGTGCGGTAATTTATAGTTTCAGGTTTCCTTACTTCTCCATAAGACCATTGTTTTATTTTTTCAGGAGAAGCAATCGATAATCTAATCGAATTAAAATCTGAAAAATTCTCTGGAACGTTTTTCTTCGTCTTTTTCCGCGACATTTATTTTCTCCCTGGTTCTTATCTCTGTTTTGTGTCTTTTTCTTTTAACAATTCCACATTTAATCCTAAACTTTGTAATTCCTTGACCAACACCCGAAAAGATTCCGGAACCCCCGGAAAATAAGAAGTTTCTCCTTTTATAATAGACTCATACATTTTAGTTCTCCCCGGGACATCGTCACTCTTTACAGTCAAAAATTCCTGCAAGGTATAAGCTCCCCCATATCCTTCTACTGCCCACACTTCCATCTCTCCAAAACGTTGACCGCCAAACTGTGCCTTCCCACCCAAAGGTTGCCGTGTAATTAAAGAATAAGGACCTGTAGAACGGGCATGTATTTTATCCTCTACCAAATGAGCAAGTTTCAAGACATACATATACCCTATTGCAATTTTTTCTAAAAAAGGTTCTCCCGTACGCCCATCAAAAAGACTAATTCTACAATCATCCGTAGGTAAATATTTTTCATCTACCCCTTTTTTTCTTAGTTTTTCTTTGGCTCTTTTTATTTGTTCGATTATATCTTCTTCCCTGGCTCCGTCAAAAATAGGAGTAACCATTTCAGTATCCAAAATTTTTCCTGCCCAGCCCAACATTAGTTCTAAAATTTGCCCCACATTCATTCGGGAAGGAACAGACAAAGGACTCAAAACGACATCCACAGGTGTCCCATCAAATAAACAAGGCATATCTTCCTCAGGTAATATCTTCGCTATTACCCCCTTATTACCATGTCTTCCTGCCATCTTATCTCCGACCATAATTTTCCTTTTGGTTACTAAAAAAACTTTAACCAGCTTATTCACCGATATAGCTAAATCATCTCCCAATCTAATATTTTCAATTTTTCTGTTTTTTTCATTTTTTAATTCTTGTATCTGCGCTTCCGTAAAAATCTTTATCTTTTCTATTTCTGCTTTTGCTTCAGTAATATTAATAACTTTCTTTTTAATACTTCTTTCCAAATAAGCGACTTTTTTATCCCTTTGCCCCCTCAATTCAGCCACTGTTTTTTTATATTCTTCTTCTTCCTGTTTAATCGCCTTATTTTCCTGTTTTTTACTAGTTTTTTCTTTTCGGTTAAAAACTTTAACATCAAGTACTTTTCCTGAAACACCCGGCGGAACAGTTAAAGAGGCATCCTGAACATCTTCTGCTTTCTTCCCAAAAATAACTTTTAATAATCTTTCCTCCGGGGTTGTCTGAATCTCCCCTCTGGGAGTTACCTTCCCTACTAAAATATCACCCGGACTCACCTCTGCCCCTATTCGAATTATTCCGTCTTCATCTAAATTAGCTAAAGATTCTTCAGACACATTAGGTATATCTCTGGTAATTTCTTCACTTCCTACCTTAAGATCTCTAGCTTCTGTTTCAAATTCCTGAATATGAA
>JAGLHV010000012.1 GCA_023143305.1 bacterium
GACTGTGGACTATGGACTGTTTTTTATGTGTCTTTATTTATATTCCTTTAATAATTGTTCCGTTAATGTATATTCTCTTTGCGATTCTTTTTTCATGCCTTGTTTTTTATAATGATCAGCTAAAAACTTATGATATTCGGCTCTATGGAAGTGATAAAATATCGCTTTTTTTATAGCATCCCGCGTTTTTTCATTTTCCCCCTGCATTTGATACAACCAGGCCAACTGATAATAAAAAAAAGCATTACATTTGTCATATCTAATTGCCGTATTTAATTCAATAATTGCTTCAGCCAATTTCAGCTGTACTTTCTTATCAGGGATTATTAACGACCGGCCGGATTCTTCATCGTTTCTTTGTAATGACATTAGTAAACTTTTATCTATTTTTTGCCGGTCACAATTAAGATAACTTTTTGCTAATCCCCAATATGTATATGGCCACAAAGGATTTAGTTCCATAGCTTTTTTAAACAATATTTCCGCTTCCTTAAATTCTTTATCCTTTAAAGAAGATTCGCCCAAAACATAATATCGTGAAGCTAAAACCGGTTTACCGATTATAATCACCAGATTGCCTACAAATACCATTAAAACAATTTTCCACCACCATTTCGAGGCACTTTTTAAACATACCTTCCCATAATTAAAATTATTTTGTAAAGAACAGGACAATCCCAATAAAACCCAAAATAAAATAGCATTTGCCGGAAGATATAAATTATAATCGAAAATATTTTGTACTAAAATTGCTGCCAGACTGGAAAGAATACCAATGTTAAAAAAAATTTCCTGCTTGTTTATCCATTGTGTTTTTATTTGCTGGGGACTATTCAGAACTGATTTATTGTTGTTAATACTATTATAATTTAAAATTTGCTTTATCCCTCTTTTAAAAAAAACTATTAACAGATATAAAAAAACAAGCACCCCCATAATTCCTATCTCTGCTGCTATTTGTAAAAAATAATTATGAACATATAACGAATTCAAAAATCCTGTTTTATATTTTAAATAAACATTACCAAAACATCCTAATCCTACACCGGTAAAAGGATAATCAAATATCATTTTACACGCTCCCCGCCACCAGTTTAAACGATTAAAAACTATATTCTGATAAATAAATTTATAAATTATCAAATAAGTTAATATACACACTCCCCCTATTATTGTATACCGGCATTTTTTATCAAAATCTATTTTCAAACCTAAAAACAAAAACAAACCAATACCAAAACTTAATCCTATCCATGCACCTAAAGAAAAAGTAACTACTAAACAAATAACCATTAACCCTAAAGATATTAAATAACTAATAGCCACTAAATCATTACTAATCAATGATAAGAAGTCTTTCCTGTTTTTTTTCGGAAATTTTAAAGAAGATAAACTAGAATATAATTCAGGAAATCTATATTTTTTAAAAATTGAAATTAAATTGCTTATCACTAACGGTATTATCATTATCAGATATCCGGCAAGAATGTTAGGGTTCATCATCGTTGCCTTCACTGTTTCACCTTTTATAAACTGAATAATTCCTATAGAAGAAATTATTACCCCTACACTTATAATTAAATTAATTAAATTTTTTACTTGTAGCCACGTATTTTGTGGTTTTAATTCATCTATTATAAATAATATTAAATAAAAAATGATTATATAAGAACCCAAATTAAATAATTCATTTCGCGTATTATAAGGATTTTGAGATAAAATAAACGAAAAACAAGCTAAAATAAAATATATAAAAATATAATAATCTAAAAATGTCCTTTTAAATACAAGACAATCCTTTTCCCCCTTAAAAAAATAAAACCCTAAACAAAATAAAACCAATAATTGAAAACAAGCAATAGGTACTATGTTTCCCCCTATTAAAACAAAAGGAGAAAAAATAATTATGGTACTTATACTCATAAATATTATATTTGAAGCCACTTTTTTACACCTGCCATTATAAAATTAATTTCTTTGTACCTTCTTCACTATATAAACTAAAAAAGGCACTCCCTTTTATATAACCTTCCAGGAAAAGTGCCTTTTTGTTTTTTTTTATTCTTTTTTATTCTTTATCCTTTTTTCCGATATACTTTCCTTTTTACTTTTTTTATTCATACATAATATGTGGAGTTAAGAAAATTAAAAGTTCATCTCTTTCTTTATCCCATGTTTTCTTTTTAAATAAATACCCAATCAGAGGAATATCTCCTAAAAAAGGAACTTTAGTATCCTGTGCAATATCTTTATCATCAATTAATCCGGCAATAACAATAGTTTCACTATCCCTTATTAAAACAGTAGTTTCTACTTCCTGGGTACTAATAACCGGCCCCGCATCTCTCCATTCATCCACGCTACTTTTTTCCGGTTTTATCTTTAAAGTAATCATTTTATCAATATTAATAGTAGGAGTAACCACTAATCGTGTTCCCACATCAATAAATTCTGTAGTTTGAGTAGCAACTCCGGAAGCATCAACCCGGGTAGTAACAAAAGGAACTTTCTGACCAATCAATATTCTAGCCTCTTGATTATTTAATGTGGCCACCTTCGGACAAGCCAATATTTTTGATTTACCTTTATCCTGCATAGCAGAAAGAGCTAAATTTAAAGCCATTTCATTGGCTATTGATCCAAAACTTACTACCCCTCCTCCTAACACAGGAAAAGATACACCTGTCCCAGCACCTGTTGCACCTGTTACCGGTTGTCCTGAAAGATCTACCACTGTTCCGCCCTGAAGAGTAGATTTACCCGGTGCCATTGCTTCTCCTATTACATCCGTTCTATCAGCATTATCAGTAAAAGTTTTGGTAAAGGACCAATCTACTCCTAAACCTCCCACATCCGATCTCCGGACTTTCATAATTTTTGCTTCAATAAGTACCTGTGCCGGTTTTACATCCAAATTTTTTATCAGCATTTCAATATTTTCTAATTCTTCCGGTGTTGCCGTAACAATAAGTTTATTCATTCTTGTGTCCGTACCTATAATTGTCTGCGCACCTTTTGCTCTTAACGCGTCTAATTCACCCTTTACATCCCCTGCTACACCATAATTTAAAGTAAAAATTTTGGTAAAGGTTACTGCTTTACTTCTTTCCTGTGCTAATATTTCCGGAGTAATAACCCGTAAAATATTTTTACTTACCCGCTTCATAACCAACCCTTTTATTTTCAAAATCATCGTTACCGCATCATCAAAAACGACATCATCTAAATGTATAGTTACTCTCCCTTTAACATCATCGCCGTATACTATATTTATCCCGCCCTTTACCGCTAAAATTCTTAAAACATCTCTTATGTCTGCATCATTAAAATCAAGAGAAACTATTTGTTTGCTAATAGAAGGAAATACCCCTTCTTCTCTTCTTCTTTTAACCGTTTTTTTCTTTTTTATTTTTTTAGTTTTTCTGATTAACAAAGGTTTTTTTACTGTTTCTTTTTTTACTGTTTCCTTTTTTACTGTCTTTTTATCCTCCCGTGTAAGAATTAAAACAAGTTGATTAGTTACATTATCCATCTCACTTTTATAAGAAACTTTCTCTTTCAAGTCTAATACTACTCTAGTAATTTTTATTGGTTTGTCTTGATACTGTGCAGAACGGACTCTCTTAATTAAAGCATCCCCAGTCTCTTCTATTTCTTTTTTCGGAAAATTATGAAGAGTATTAGTCATCTGAATTACTAATTTTAAAGGTTTAGTGATTTTAAAACAATGATATTTTACCGGACCGGTAAGGGCAATAATTACCTTTGACTCATCAGCGCTAATTGTTTCCACTTCTACATTAGTAAATTGCTGATAAGAAACTTCTTCTTCATTTATTCCCAAAACATTACTCTTAATAAATAGCCCACATATCATTCCTAAAAAACAAAACCAGACTAATTTTTTCATCTATTCTCCTCCCGGGTAATATTCATTTAATTTAATACTTTTTATACTTTTAGGTTGCTATAATAAATCACTAGTCAGTAGTTATTCTATTCTAACACATTCTCTAACTTTAATTCTTTTATTCCTTTATCACTGGTAATCAAAACGACGCTTTTTTCTTTAACAATAGCCACTACTCCTTTTACCCTCTTTCCCTGTTGATTAATTAATTTTTTATCTTTGACAATATAACTTGCTCCACTAATATCATCAATCAAAGCCAATCGCTTCCTTTGTTCCTTTATAATACCTCTAAGCGTTAAAGTCGCTAAACTAGCCCCGGTCATTTCAGCTATCCCTTCTGTTGTCATTCCTTTAACCGTTAGGGACATAAGAGGATTTCGATATCTCCCGCCTTTATATTCATATTTTACCACATGCTTATCTTTTTTTAAATTTTTACTCATATCAATTAGTACTTTTTTTTGCGTAATATTTATAGGCAAAGCAGTAACACTCTTTTCCTCTTTTTTACTACATCCCCAAACACAAAAAAATAAAAAACCCGTTATCAAATATAAACATAAAGTATTTTTTATCGTTTTAAAATAACCCTCAATTATTCCTTTTTTCACCGTTTTTTTGCTCCTGATCTATTTTTAGTTTAGCTTAAAAACATATGTTTCTAACCGAAAAGAAACACTTACATTAGAAGAATCCTCATCTGTTGCCTGTCTCGCCATTACATTTAAATTTTTTATTTTTACAATCCTTTCAAATTGTCCTAACTCAGCGAGGAATGAACCTAGAGAATGATAATAAGTGCTAATATTCACATAGATGGGAATCTCTACAAAATATGTCTGAACAACTTCTGGTTGGGGACTAATAGAAAGAAAATTTATTTTATATTTTTGGCCTGTCCGGGTCATTTTTCTTAATAATTCAGAAATTTCTTTTCTTTTCGGCAGTTTTTGTTCTGCGTCTGAAAGTTCTCTTTTTAGCAAATCAAATTCTAACTTTAATTGTTCTAATTGGCTCGCTCTTTGTTTAACTATTTGTAGCTTACTTTCTTTTTGAGAAACTTCCTGTTTTAAATTTTTTAGTTTTATTCCCTGTGGTTTTAAAAAACGTGAATTAAAAACATATAATCCACCTATTATTAAAAATCCTATTAAAATTTTTTGTTGTTTAGTAATTGGTTCCAAAGGTTAACTCCTTACTCCTCAATATTTATAAACACCGGAAAGAGTAAAATTAAAAGACTTAGTTTCCTCTGTCTTCGTGGACTGAATAGTTCCTAAACTTATTTCTCCGATATGCCCACTAAACCTTTCATCTTTTTCAAACATATCCATCGCATCAGCAATACCAAAATTGGTAAAAGAAACTCCATTTATATTCATTGTCATTGATCCTGTATCGCTCACAGTAGCTAAATTAGTTATCCACACATTTTTAGGCAATTTACTACTTAAACTTTCCATAAATTTAGGATAAACTAATCTGTTTTTCATTAAGGAAGTAATTACTCCTAATTTTTTGTTTAATACTTCCCTTTGTCTTTCCAATGCTTCTACCTGAGTCACTGTTGATTGAAGATTATCCAACTCTTGTTGAATTTTATTTTTTGTTGCTGTAAGTTTTCGAACTTTAAGCAAACGCATTCCATAAAAACTTCCCACTGCTAATAAGATCACCCCTATGCCTATCACCACCAAAATATCTTTCGAGTCTGTTTCTTTCTTTTTTGATACAATTTCGTGGGGAAGAAGATTTATTTTTATCACTTGATATCTCTCTCCCTCCTTAAAGCTAACCCAAAAGCTACTACTAATGAAGGGGCCTCTTCGATAAATTGCTCCCCGGAAAACAAATTAGTATCTATTTTTTCGCTATTAAAAGGATTATGTATTTCTACAGGAATATGTAATTCCTGGCTCATAAATTTATCCAGATTATTCAACCGCGCACTACCACCGCTTAAAACTATCCGGCTAACAATTTTTTCTTCTGATTGAGTCTGATAATAATCAATAGAACGCTGAATTTCTTCAATAAGGGATTTTACCGCATTAACAATTATTTCGGAAATTTGCACTTTATCCTCATCATCTTCTTCTGTTTTTTCTACGCTTCTTTCATCAAACATGATCAACCCGTTTTCCAATTTCATCTTTTCGCCCGTTAAAAAATCTACCTGTAAATTTTTTTGCAATGCTTTAGTAAAATTATTTCCTCCAACAAGGACATCTCTTACCACCCGGCAAACTCCATTTTCAACTATTACTATATTAGTAACTAAGGCACCGATATCAACTAACATAATATTTTCCCCTGCGCCTTGAGAAGTAGAACTTATTTCAAAAGCATTTTCTAAAGCAAAAGCATCTACATCCACAATAACAGGAATAAGCCCGGCTTCCTCAAGAATATCCGTACGATCTTGGATGATTTCTTTTTTTGAAGCAATTAATATTGTTTCCATCTTCTTCTGTCCTTCATCCATTACTTCACCCAGAATCTGAAATCCAATATTTACATCTTGTACACCAAAAGGTATATAGGGTTCTGCTTCAAATTGGATAGTCTTTTCTAATTCAGCATGAGAAAGGCTGGGAAATTTTACATAACGTACAATAACGGAATTACCCGATACAGAAGTTACTGCTTTTTTAATAGAGATTTTATTTTGAATAAGAAGCTTTTTTAAAGAATTTACTGCTGACTGTTTTCTGTCAAAAGGAGAGGATTCTGTATTATAATCAAGAGAGATAGGAGCACTTCCATATTTTAATAACTGATAATTATTTTCTCCTGTTTTCTTTAATTGCACAACTTTTATATTATGACTACCAATATCTACTCCAATTACTTCTTTGCTTTTTGAAAATAATCCCATTTTTTTCCTTTCAATTAAGCTTAATTATTTTTTCCCTTCTGATATCAATAAAATCACTTTCGTCGCATTTCAAAAATACCATATATTTAATTTGTTGTCAAGAAAAAAAACAGCACTCGCACACAAAAAAGGACCAAAAGGAATTGGTTGCCATTTTTTATTTTTACCTGTAATTCTTAAAAAGATTCCGATAATCGTCCCCCCCAGACAAGCTAAAAATAATACATCAAAAACTTTTTCTATCCCTAAAAAAGCACCTATGCCTGCAATTAACTTTACATCTCCTCCGCCCATAACTTCCCGCTTAAAAATTATTTCTCCCATTACAGCTATTAAATACATAATACCCCCGCCTAAAAGAAAACCTAAAAAAGAAGAAGAGAATCTTCCCCATAAAATATTATTTTTTCCTCTAAAAATAAAAGTTAAAAAGTTCTCTAAAAACGGATTAAAAAAACTAAAAAACAAACCCAACGCAATTAATAAAAACGATAACTCATCAGGTATTATCTGATGATAATAATCAATTACGGAAATAACAGTCAAAATCCATAAAAAAATCATTCCGATAAAAAAATTTATACTTAATCCAAAGGTTAAAAAAAGCCATACTGCCCCACCGGTAATAATAAATTCTACCAGTGGATAAGCATAAGAAATTTTTCCTTTACAAAATCTACATTTTCCTTTTAAAAGAAAAAAACTTACCAGGGGAATATTATCATAAAACTTTATCGGAGTTTTACATAAGGGACAAAAAGAAAAAGGCATAACGATAGATTTTTCCAATGGTATGCGGTAAATACAAACATTAGCAAAACTTCCTAACATTGCACTGAAAATTATAATAAAAAATAACATTTATTAAAAATCTCCTAAATGATTTTTAGACTACAAAACCGAATATTCATTTTATAGCAAAATATATACTTTCTAAAATTTTATTCAATTTTTGCTTTTTATAAATTTGGATTATTTATAAAAACTTAAGCATTAATTTTTTTCAAAAAAAAAAGGCCGGTGATTAGTAAATCAACAAGATTTATAACATTTATATAAAAATTATACCATCCCATTTTTTCTTATCAATCAACCAACCACACAACCTTTTTTTCTGTCAGGCAAAAATTAAAAATTTTACCATTTACTAATTAGATTACCCTTAGTATCTGTAAGATCAGAATTGACAAATACCTTTCCATCAATACTACGATACCCCCATCCTTCAGAATTATCGTAAGCAGTAGTATTATCTACCACAGAACTATCCACCACACCGGATATTCCCAATTTCACCAGAGGTATTTCATCCAGGTATTTTCTAGCCCCTGAAGAAGTAATAACCGTAGTCAAATCCTCCAATTCGGAAGGTAAGTACCCCTCGTTATCCCCGTAATAAATAACTATTGCTGCCCGTAAAGCACCTAAGGAACCTTTAGTAGATGCTTCCTTTGATTTACGAATTAAATCCGCAAATTTAGGAATAGCAATAGCTGCTAAAATACCAATAATAGCTACTACTATCATCAACTCTATAAGGGTAAAACCCTTTTTGCCCTTTTTAAATTTTAACATTATTTTTTTCACCTCCTTTTTTTTTATTTTAGTTAATTCCTCCTTTATATAAAAATAACACAAAAAATATTTTTTGTCAATTACAAAATATTTTCTTATCTTTTATTATCCGACATTACCAGCCAATTGCCCCAATTCAAACATCGGTAAAAACATAGCAATAACAATTGCTCCCACCACGATCCCCATTACTACAATAATTACCGGCTCAACTAAAGCGGTTAATCCTTCCACTGCTGCATCCACTTCCTGATCATAAAAATCAGCAATTTTATTTAACATCGTATCCAAATTTCCGGTTTCTTCCCCTACTGAAATCATCTGTACTACCATAGGAGGAAAGGCATCACTTTTTCTTAAAGGAGGGGCAATCCTTTCCCCTTCCCGAATACTATCCCGTGTATCTAAAATAACTTTTTCAATTACTACATTCCCCGATGTTTTGGCAACTGTGTCCAAAGCTTGTAAAATGGGTACTCCGCTTTTTATTAAGGTTCCCAATGTCCTGGAAAATTTAGCAATAGCAACTTTACGTAACAAAGTACCAAATCCAGGAACTTTTAATAACAAAGTGTCTAGTATCATCCTTCCTTTTTTTGTACTATAATATTGCCTTATACCAAATACAATACCTATCCCCGCCGCAAAAAAAAGCAATACATATCTCTTAACAAATTCACTAAGCCCGATTAAAATCTGGGTAGGTAAAGGCAAATCACCCCCGAAACTGGTAAAAATCTCTTTAAAAGCAGGAATTACCACTGTAAGTAAAAATACTGTCACCAGACCACAAACAAGAGAAATAACTGCCGGATAAATCATTGCTCCTTTTATTTTCCTTTTTAACTGTTCCGAAGATTCTAAATAGTTAGAAAGTCTCTCTAATATTACATCCAAGACTCCACCTGTTTCCCCTGCTTTTACCATATTAACATACAACTCAGTAAAAACATTTGGATGTCTCCCTAAAGATTCAGTAATTGACAATCCCGATTCAATATCCTCCCTCACGGCCACAACCACTGACTTAAAAGCCGGATTTTCCATTTGGTCGCCTAAAATAGTTAACCCCTGAACAATCGGAATACCAGCACTTACCAGAGTAGATAATTGCCGGCTAAATAACACCATATCTTTTGATTTTACTCTTGGCTTAAAAATATTTATTTTATCTAAAATGTCTTTTAAGGCAGTTTTTTTTATTTCCTGTATTTGTAAAACAATAAGTTTTTGGCCGCGTAAACGGTCTACTACCATTCTTTGTTCATTCGCAAACATTACCCCTTCACGAATTGAACCAGAAATTGTCTTTACTTTGTAACTATATTCCGGCATAATTATTCACCTCCGGTATTTATATTATTTATTTTTTTATACACCTTTCCTCTGAATTAATCTTTTAAGATCATCTAAATCTAATGTGCTGGCTATTGCCTGGGCATAAGTAATCTGTCGACGTATATATAAACTATATAAAGAGGCATTCATCGTTTGCATCCCATATTTTCCACCTGTCTGAAGAGCTAATTGAATCTGTTCTATTTTCTGCTCCCGTACTAAATTTCTAATCGCTGCAGTTACTATCATTACTTCACAGGCAAGTAACCGCCCTTTTCCACTGGCATGCACCAACAATTGCTGAGAATAAATTGCTTGTAAAACAAAAGATAATTGAGACCTAATCTGAGGTTGTTGATGGGGAGGAAAAACATCAATTATACGATTAACTGATTGAGCAGCATCTGTAGTGTGTAATGTAGCAAAAACCAAATGCCCTGTTTCTGCAATGGTCAAAGCAGCCGATATCGTCTCTAAATCCCTCATTTCTCCAACTAATATAATATCCGGATCCTGTCGCAAAACATATTTTAAAGCAACACCAAAAGAAGAGGTATCACTACCAACTTCTCTTTGATTAACAATACAGTTTCCATGTGGATGAACATATTCAATGGGGTCCTCTATGGTCACTATATGTTGATGACGTTTTTCATTTAAATAATGGATCATTGAAGCTAACGTGGTCGTCTTACCACTTCCTGTAGGCCCGGTCAATAAAACCAAACCCTTAGGAAGTTTCATTGTTTCATATATTACCGGGGGTAAACCCAATTCATCAAAGCTCATTATTTTCGTAGGAATAGAGCGTAAAGCCGCTCCCACAGAACCCCGTTGTCTAAAAACGTTCATTCTAATTCGGCCTATACTTTTTATTCCAAAAGATAAATCTAATTCATCCTGCGTTTCAAATTTTTCTTTCTGTTTATCGGTAAGTAAACTATAAATCAACCTTTGACAAATATCAGGATTAAGACTGGGATACTCCAGAGTAACTATTTCTCCATCAATCCTGAGAACCGGCGGAGAACCTACTGTAAGATGTAAATCAGAAGCTCTCTTCTCTACCATCACCTGCAATAATTCTTCCATATTAATCATAAAATCTTACTCCTTCTATTTAATTTTAATCAGCAAAAGTTACCCGCATTACTTCTTCTACAGTAGTAGTTCCGGATAATAATTTTTTTACTGCCGATTCCCTCAAGGTTAGCATTCCGTCTTCACAGGCTGCTAGTTTTACTACATGGGTAGAAGCACGTTCCAAAATTAAATCCCTTAACCTATCAGTTACCTCCATTACTTCATAACAAGCTAAACGACCCCGATAACCGGTATTACTACAATTATCACAACCTTTTCCCCGATAAAGGGTAACCTTCTCTAGCCCTTTTAGTTCTTCCTTTTTTACCCCTAAACTATCAAGAGAATCAACATCTACTTCGTAAGACTCCTTACACTTCTTACAAATTACCCGGACTAACCTTTGAGCAATCACCATAACAACGGTAGAAGAGGTTAAAAATGGTTCAATTCCCATATTATTCAAACGGGTAAGGGCACCAGGAGCATCATTGGTATGTAATGTAGAAAAAACTAAATGCCCGGTTAAAGCAGCATTAATAGCAATCTCCGCCGTTTCTGTATCTCGAATTTCCCCGACCATAATAATATCCGGATCCTGTCTTAAAAAAGAGCGTAATCCCGCAGCAAAAGTTAAGCCGATATCCGGCTTTGCCTGCACCTGATTAATTCCTTCCAACACATATTCTACCGGATCTTCAATCGTAACGATATTCTTATCCGGATAATTTAAGGTGGAAAGGGTAGAATAAAGGGTAGTCGATTTACCCGAACCTGTAGGCCCGGTTACTAAAACAATTCCATAAGGAATTTCAATGTTTTTATGATAAACACTTAAAGTTTCTCCTTCGAACCCTAATTTAGTTAAATCCAAACATAAAGCAGCTGCATCCAAAACACGCATAACAACTTTTTCCCCAAAAGCAGTAGGCAAAATTGAAACACGCAAGTCAATTTCTCTCCCGGCAACTTTAATTTTAATACGACCATCCTGAGGAAGCCGCCTTTCGGCAATATCTAAAGAAGACATAATTTTTATTCGGGAAGCTATTGCATTTTGTAGTTTCTTAGGAGGAGCCTTTGCCTGATGTAATACTCCATCAACCCGGTAACGAATTCGTAAAGTTTTTTCATAAGGCTCTATATGAATATCCGATGCTCCCATTTTAATGGCTTCAGCCAAAAGTAAATTTACAATTTTAACTACAGGAGCATCTTCGGCGGCTAAAGCCAGTGCAGATGTATCTTCATCTCCTTGCGTCTCATTTACTACTTCCAAATCATCGGCTTCTCCCGATTCCATTTCTTTTAAAATATCATCCATCGAACCCTTACCGGATGTTCCATAATACTTTTCAATAGCGCTTTTAATTTCTGATTCGGAAGCAATAACCACATTCACATCACAACCGGTCATTAATCGCAAATCATCTACCGCAAAAACATTCATCGGATCTGCCATAGCAATAGTAAGCACATTCTTTTTTTTAGTAATGGGAATCACTAACTGTCGTTTGACCATGCTCTCAGGAACAGAATTTATTACTTCTTTAGGAATATCACCATACTCCTGTAAGCTAACAAAAGAAATACCAAATTGTTTTCCCAAAAAAGCCAGAAGAACATCTTCGGAAATATATTCGCGAGAAAGTAAAACTTTACCTAACTTCATTCCTGTTTTTTTTTGTTCTTCGGTAGCTTCTTTAAGTTGTTCTTCGGTTATAATACCTACCTCTACCAAAAGATTTCCCAATTTCTCCTTAATAACCGTTGCTGGTCTTACTGCCATTTTTTACTCCTGATTATTTATTTGAAATTATAAAAAATTTTTATTCACTTAAAATAAATTTATCCCAAAAAAACTATTTTGTCAATGATAATTTTTTTTCCAATGCTTTCTCTACCACTCCGGGCACTAATCCCTCTACCCTGCCCCCCAGTCTAACCACTTCTTTTATCAGACTGGAACTTAAATAAGTATAATCCTGACTGGGCATTAAAAAAACACTTTCTATACAGGAATTTAATCTTCTGTTCATTAAGGCTATTTGAAATTCATATTCAAAATCCGAAACTGCCCTCAAACCTCTAATAATTATACAAACATTTATTTGCTGTAAATAATCAACCAATAATCCATTAAATTGCTCAACTCTAACCCGGGATAAATCCCGTACAGTTGCCCGAAGCATTTCTATTCTTTCCTGCGTATTAAAAAGTACACGCTTAGCCGGGCTATCCACTACTGCTACTGTTACTCGGTCAAACATCTGCAAAGCTCTTTTTATTATATCCAGATGTCCATTAGTTACCGGATCAAAAGTACCCGGATAAACAGCTTCTCTATTCATATTCTTACACTCCAAATTTTTCGCGTAGAGGTGGACTTACCCACCCTTTGAGTCTTTCGGACGACCAAGGGTCGCCCCT
>JAGLHV010000120.1 GCA_023143305.1 bacterium
TTAACCATTTTCTCTTTTTCGCTTCCTCAT
Organism: bacterium; assembly: GCA_023143305.1. Taxonomy (GTDB): domain Bacteria; phylum CBDUZB01; class JAGLHV01; order JAGLHV01; family JAGLHV01; genus JAGLHV01. The sequence continues at coordinate 31 of JAGLHV010000120.1, forward strand.
ACAAGTCACATCCCGGATAAGGTACCGCACAATAAAATTGAGTAAAATCAGCATCTAATCGATTAGCCAATTCTATTGTCTTTTTTATACTTTTTTTGGTTTCATCAGGTAACCCTAATACATAATAGGCCGCTACCTGCAAACCGCTTTTCTTAGTCAAACCAACAGCATTTATCGACTCATTAACATGGATTCCTTTCCTGGTTTTTTTAAGAATATCTTCATCCCCCGACTCTATACCATAACCAATCATCCAACAACCGGCTTTTTTAAATCTGTTTAACATTTCTTTATCAACATCATCTACTCGACTATTACAAACCCAGGATATTTTTAATTTTCGCCTTAAAATTTCCTCCGTTATTCCTAAGGCATATTTTTTATCCAGGGTAAATGATTCGGTCCAGAATAAAAAATTATCTATGCCGAATTTATCCTTAGCCCATTCTAACTCATCAACTACATTATTTACCGAGCGTAATCGCAAATTATTACCATAATAAATTTTACTATTACAAAAAACACATTTATGCGGACATCCTCTCGCCGGAATGATTAATAAAAACGGCTGGTTATTAAAAGGCAAAGTATATTTAGATAAATCAACTAAATCCCATGCAGGATGGGGTAATTCATCTAAGTTTTTAATAAACTCCCGGGATGGATTATGTACAACTTTATCCCCTTTATGATATGAAATTCCCCTCACCAGTGAAAAATCATTATTGTCATTAACGGCTAAACTTAAATCATAAACTGTATACTCCGGTTCTCCACGAATTATAAAATCCAACTCCGGCGCCAACTTAAAACAATCTTCCGTTAAAACAGTGCCGTGAATTCCGATAATGGCAGTTCTGATTTTCCGATTAACACCTTTTATATACTTTATCGTACTTAAATCACTTTCAATAGAAGGGGTAGATGTATTAATAACAACTAAATCCGGAGAAAAATCTTTAATCATTGCTGAAAGTTTAGAAAAATTTATCCTTTCAGCAACACAATCAATTAATTTTACTTCTATTTCTTCCTTCGTTCTTACTTTTGCCGCACAAAGTGCCAGTGAAACAGGAGCCCACAAACTACTCCAGGCGCCGGTACTTAACATACACCGCCCTTCTCTAATTTGTTTTGTTATATTAGCTCCCGGAGGATTAATAAAATAAATTCTCATCTATCACTAAATTTCCTTGTTATTTGCCTTGATTTTCTTCCCAGGCATAAATAATCTTAACTATGGGACCATTATCCCTTAAGCTCTTCTTTTTTCCATTATCAGCTCTTGAAAAACATATACTGTTTACCCCTAACTTTAACGCAGGAAGAGATTTAGGAGCAAGCTGTATATCAGTACTAAGTACTATCTTTTTTATGCCTGATTTTCGGTCTGCATCACTAAAAAACTCATATTTAATAAAATAAAAATATTTTGCGTTAAATTCCGTATTCCAACTATTTGTTTTATAGTTTCCCCCGTTCGGATTATTCACAATTGAGTCAATTTTCTCATAATGTTCTACATTCTTTTTTACCTTTTTTTCCCATATTTCTCTCCAGTTTTCCGCATCAAAAGAAATATACATCTTAGCCGCCCCTACAAATTCTCCACCTATTTTCCCTCCTACAATCACATATGGACTCTCCACCTTATAAATAATATATGCATTCTTCCCGGGTTTATCCGCATATATACCGGAATAATTCTTCTTCCCTGAATCCTGTCTTACATTTACCTTCTTATACATACCCTCCATACAATTAATTTTAGTTAAATCTGGAGTATAAACAATTTTGCCGTTAGCATAAACCGGCGGTTCTTTATGATAACAGTTATCATGATATTTGCTGCCTATTTCCCAGCTTCTTATCAAATATTCATCAGGCCTTAAAACTATATTTATTCTATAACTACTCACAAACCGGTTATCTTCTATCGAATTATTCCTATCCGCAAATAACCCGGCTAGCCAGTCTGAAGAACAACCAACCGGTTTTCTATCCGATTGCATAATTAAAGCAGGATTGTCTTCCAAATCCTCTACGCTGGCAATTGCTTTATTGTCCCGGCAAAAATAAAAAATCTCATAGTGTGGATCAAACATATGCCAGCTATTATCATAAAAAATCTCTGCCACCACATGTTCATCTGCCAATCCCCAACAACGAGCAGGAAATCCTGCTGCTTCCCATAGGGCTTCCAGAACTTCGGAGGTAGCACTACAAAATTCATATCCATATACATTAAAATATTTAACCGGATACGCAAGTTCATCTATTCTTTCGGCAGGATACCAGTTATAACGGTTGTCTCTTACAAATTCCCATAGTTTAATTGCTTTTTCTTTATCACTCATAGAATCCGTAATGACCCCTTTTAAAATTGATTGGACCGAAGACATATCCACTACATTGTCAGAAATAACTTTAGGATTTATAATGTCACTGTCCCCTATGTTTTCTATCTTTATATACCGGTTAAACGGTTCTTTTTTACCCTGTACAATAATTTGATATTGATGTTGTTTAGTCCCGGTAATTTCTTTCTGAATATTTATCTTATGAATAGAAACCACTTTATACTTTCTCCCATTACTCCGGGGATCTGAATTATCCGAACTTGAGAAATACAATAAATCGGACTTCCAGTGAGAAAACCTTCCTTTCCCTTTTTTTCTTATTTGACTATGTGTACTATGCGCCGGCCCAAGTTTGACTCCGTTCTCATACAAAACTAAATTAGACGGTTTTTCTCCATCCGAAATAGCAGGGTATTTTAAATTATAAGCATACCATCCACTTTCATAATATATCTTTGAAGAAATTAAAATCTCCGTATGAGTGCTATACTGCCCGGCAAGTGCTTTTCCTAAAAATACATAATTACAATTTGCCAGAACAAGACAAATTAATAATGCAATTAATATTTTATTAATCCTTGTTAAATAAAGCATAAGTTCTTCTTTCTAAAAACAGTTTTGATATGATAAATCAATTTACAGAAAAACACTTTTATCTCTTTTTTAAAATACTAATTTTCTTCCCAGGCATAAATAATCTTAACTATCGGAGAATTACCCGTTAAGCTCCTCTTTTCTCCGTTATCAGCTCTTGAAAAACATATATTATTCAGCCCAGAATCAAGGGCAGGAAGAGATTTAGGAGCAACCTGTATATCGGTACTGAGCATCACCTTATTTAATCCTGATTTTCCGCCTGAATCATTAATAAACTCATACTTAATAAAATAAAAATATTTTGCGTTAAATTCCGGATTCCAATCAGCTGTTCTATACCTGCCGCCAGTCGGATTATTCACAATTAAATCTATTTCTTCATAATGCTCAATATCCTTTGCTTCTTCTTTTTCCCATATCTTTGTCCAATCTTCTTCATCAAAAGAGATATACATTTTTCCACCACCAACAAATCCCCCCCCTACTTTCCCTCCTACAATTACATATGGACTCTCAACTTTATAAATAATATAGGATCTTTCCCCGGGTTTATCGATATATATACCAAAATCCCCTTTCCCTCCCTCACCTAATTTTATATTTACCATTTTATGTAGACCCTCAAGACAATTAATTTTGGTTAAATCAGGGGTATAAACAATTTTACCGTTAGCATAAACCGGCGGCTCTTTATGATAACAATTATCATGATACTTAGCACCTATTTCCCAGTTTCTAATCAAAAATTCACCGGGCCTTAAAACGATATTCATTGTATGTTTAGATACATAATCACCGCCTTCTATCTCACTATTCAATTTTCTTTTCTTATTTTTATATAATTTTGCCAGCCAACGTATTTTACAACCAAAAGGTTTTCTATCCGATTGTATAATTAAAGCAGGATTATTTTCCAAATTCTCCACACTGGCAATTGTTTTATTATCCCGGCAAAAATAAAAAATCTCATAGTGCGGATCAAACATATGCCATTTATTATCATAAAAAACTTCCGCAACCACATGCTCGGAGCCCAACCCCCAACAACGTCCTTTTAATCCTGCTCCTTCCCACAAGGCTTCTAAACTATAAGCTGAAATGCTACAAAATTCATATCCATATACATTAAAATATTTAACCGGATCGGCAAGATTATTTTTTCTTTCAGGGGAATACCAGTTATAACGATTGTCTTTTACAAATTCCCAAAGCTTAATTGCTTTTTCTTTATCACTCATAGAATCCGTAATGACTCCATTTAAAATCGACTGGACAGAAGACATATCCAATACATTGTCCGAAATAACTTTAGGATTTATAATCTCACTTTCCCCTATGTTTTCTATCTTTATATAACGAGTAAACGGTTCTTTCTTCCCCTGCACACTTATTTGATATTGATGAAAGTTAACAGTAATAATCTCTTCGGAAAAAACTATATTATGAGTAGTAACCACTTTATACTTTCTCCCATTGTTTCGGGGATCTGAATTATCCGAACTTGAGAAATACAATAAATCGGACTTCCAGTGAGAAAACCTCCCTTTCCCTTTTTTTCTTATTTGACTATGTGCACTATGCGCCGGACCGAGTTCAATTCCGTTCTCATGCAAAACTAAATTAGACGGGTTTTCTCCATCCGGAATACAGGGATATTTTAAATTATAAGCATAACATCCATTTTCACTGCCTACTTTTGAGGGGATTAAAATCTCAGTATGACTAATTCGGCTGTTTATATATTGCTTCCCCTGAAGCGTATAAGTATATACCCCTAATATAAGATAGCTTGAAAATAAAAACAATTTTTTATATTTTTTTATAAAGTAATGCATAATAATATACTCTTTATTTTAGTCTGTTTATTTTTGTTTAAATAGATTTCTGCAAAATAGCCTTTTTACCTTTTTTGCCTGCCCGCTCCGCCTGAGGCGGATAAGAAGGGTCATTCCTGCGAAAGCAGGAA
>JAGLHV010000121.1 GCA_023143305.1 bacterium
TAAATAAAATTCCTTTTTTGTTAATAAGGTCATTGAGCGATCTGGCTGATGAAAAAGCAGAAATAAATTTTCAAAAGTTTGTACAGTATGCTTCTGCTAATTCTCTTTTGTTGGTGGAAAAGATTTTGGCCCGAATTTAAAAAGACTTTATTTTAAATATTTTAATAGAAAAATAATAAGTATGGAAAAATTAATAGGCAGACGGAGCAGCAGAGCGGTGGGATTAGGGAATGGGGGATTGTTTTATTGTATTAGTATTGCTTTAAGAAAGAAAAGAAGAGAGAACTAAAACTAAATACAGGAGAAATAATAAGGGTGATGAGTAAAAAGAAAATAAAAATTATTTTTTTTTTGATTTTTATTAATTTTTGGACACAACCTCTATTTGCTTTAACTGTTGTAGTAATTCAGGATAGAAAATTTGATAGCTATAAGGATGCCTACACAGGGTTTAAGCAGGAAATAAAAAAAAGCAATGAAAAAATAGACTTTATTTTTTATAATCTGAAAAAAGATAATTTCGAACAAATAATAAGAGATATAATATTAAGGGAACCGGAATTAATTTTTAGTTTAGGTGAACAAACAACCAGGGCAATAAAAAACAGGGTTAATAAAACTCCGGTAATATTTTGTCTGGTACTGAATCCTGTAGAAAAAGGTTTAGTTGAATGCATAAAAAGTACGGGTAATAATCTTACGGGTGTGTGTTTGGATATTCCGGTAGCTACTCAATTTTTAGCTTTGCAGCAGGTAATTCCTTCTGCTAAACGTATAGGGGTTATTTATAATCCGTTTAAAACAAATTTAATAGTTGAAGAAGGAAAAAAAGTGGCGGAAAAGTTAGGACTACAATTAATATCACGCAGAGTTTATTCTCAAAAAGAAGTTCCTGATGTTTTAAAATCTTTTAAAAATAATATAGATGTTTTATGGGGGGTGCTGGATACTACCGTTTTTACTTATCAATCGCTTTCTTTTATTTTAAAATCTACTTTAAAAGATAAATTGCCTGTATTAGGTTTTTCAGTAAATATGGTGAAAACAGGAGCACTTTTATCTTTATATACTGATTATAAAGATATGGGTAGACAGGCCGGTGAGATTGCCTTAAAAATAATTAATGGGGATAAACCCGATGATATTTCTGTTTCTTTTCCAAGAAAAATAACGATGGCAATTAATCTTAAAGTGGCAAAAATAATCGAAATAGATATACCGGAAAAAACAATGAAAAATAAAGATATTAAATTTTTTAAATGAAGAATATAGGTTAAGAGAATAATAGAAGAATAAAAGGAGGAAAAAATGGAAGAGTTGACCCAGGAAAAAGAGTGGAAAAGAAGTATGGGTTTACAGAAGAAAGCAATTATTTATATTGGTGGTTTAATAATTTTTATCTCAACAATACTTAGTATTTTTTTTATTGTGCAGTATAGGAAACAAGTATATCGTAGTTTAGGAGAACGGGGACTTGCTTTGGCCAAAAATTTAGCTTATAACAGTGAATATGGGATTTCTATTGCTAATGAAGATATACTAAGTAAACTTATTGAAAGCATTGTTCAGGTTCAGGAAAAAGAAGTGGTTTATGTTGCTATTCAGGATAAATACGGGAAAATAATAGCCAGTAATAATATTAAGGAAATGCTTGATTTGTTCGAGGGAGAAAAAAATAAAAAGGCTTTGCAACTGGTTATTCCCAAAGCAATATTTTATGAGATAAACAAGAACACTATATTAGATATTATTGTTCCTGTGTATACAAGGGGAGAAGACTTATTATTGTCGGAGGTCTCTTTGTTTTCCGGTAAAAAAGAAGACGGGATATTTGGAAATAAAATAGGTGTTGTCCGGGTGGGTCTTTCCTTAGAGAATGCTGTTTTAGAAACTAGAAAAATACAAGTGATTACTTTTTTATCAACGGTTTTAACAATTATAATTTGTTTTGTACTTTCCTTTATTTTTATAAATAGAATAATTGTTCCCATCAAAGAATTATTAAAAGGGACAGAAAAGGTTGCCAAGGGGGATTTATCCTGCTGGATTAAAATAAAGGAGGAAAATGAAATAGGCCTGTTGGCTAAAGGATTTAATTTAATGACTAGAAGTTTGAATTCTTTAGTTGTTCAGCTTCGTAATGCTGCTTTACAGATAACTTCAAGTTCAGGAGAAATATTGTCTGCTTCTGAGCAGCAATCCAGTGGTGCCAGTGAGCAGGCAGCATCAGTAGCAGAAACTACGGCTACAGTGGAAGAATTAGCGGCTACTTCTAAAAATATTGCTTACACCTCTGATTCATTAGTTAAAAAAGCAGAAGCGACTTTAGATGTGACCCGTGAAGGAGAAAAAGCAATAAGAGAAACAATGCAGGGAATGAGTGAAATAAAGTTGAAAACGCAGGAATCAGCCAAAAATATTTTAGCATTAGGAGAAAAATCGCAAAGGATAGGCAGGGTTATTGAAATTATAGATGATATAGCCGACCAAACTAATTTATTAGCTTTGAATGCTGCTATTGAGGCGGCCCGGGCAGGAGAGGCAGGAAAGGGTTTTGCGATAGTTGCAGTAGAGGTAAAAAAATTAGCGGAAAATGTAGTAATATCTACTAAGCAAGTAAAAGAAGTAATTAGTGAAATTCAATCTTCTACTAATAAATCGATTATGGTTACAGAGGAAGGAATAAAAGGAGTAGAAAGAGGAGTAGTGTTATCACATAAAGCCGGAAGAGTTCTGGAAGAAATATTAGAAATGATAAAAGAAGCTAATATTTCAGCCAAACAAATTGGTTTGGCTACACAACAACAAAGAAGTGCTACCGATCAGGTAGCGATAGCTATGAAACAAATTGCAGAAGTGTCTAATCAATCAGTTATTTCTTCTAAACAGGTAACTTCTGCTACGCGTCAGTTAGGATTGTTAGCAGAGAAATTGAGAGAAATGGTGGGAAAGTTTAAAGTATAATCATAAAAACTATTTAAGTATATAAGTGGGGTTGGATATAAACTTGTAAATATATTTATTTTCGGGGAAATAAAAAATGGGAAAAAGTTTTGATCGAAATATGTTTTTAGATAAATTCAAGGAAGAAACCAAAGAACATCTTCGGAAATTAAATCAGGACTTGGTAATCCTGGAAAACGATTCTGAAAATGCAGAAATACTTGAAGAATTGGAACGGGAAGTACATACACTGAAGGGTTCAGCTAAAATGATGGGGTATAATGACATAGCGGAAATAACTCATAAGATGGAAGATATTTTTGGGTTATTAAAGCAGAAAAACATTGATTTTAAAAAACAAATGGTGGATATTTTATTCGAATCTCTGGATGCAGTGGATGATTTACTAAGTGCTCTTCTAAAAGGAGAAAAACATGATGTTAAGGTAAAGTATATTTGCAGAAAATTAGAAAAAATTAGTAAAGGTGAAGAAATTCTTTCCTCTGATTTTAATAAAAGAGAAGCAATAAAAAAGAAGAAAACAATAAGAACAAAAATAGAAAAGAAGGAAGAAAAGCGAAAAGTAGAAGAAAAAGTAGAAGAAAAAGTAGAAGAAAAAGTAGAAGAAAAGAAAGAAAGAAAAGAGAGAAGAAAAGTTTCTTTTCCCTCGAGAGAGATATCGGAAACTATTCGGGTAGATACCTCAAAAATGGATAAGTTAGTAAATCTTATGGGGGAAGTTGTCGTGATGCAGATAAAATCTGAACGGTATCTTGCCAGAATGAAAGGGTTAAAATATTTAGCTGAAAAACAGGTTTTTTTGTGGGAAAAAATATATAAAAACAGGATTCAAAAAGGCAATCTTGATTCCAAAGAATTAGAAATGATTTTTAATGAGATTAATAATAAAAATGTGCAATTGAGGGATGAAAGTGTTCTTATTTTTAAAGAAAATAGTGAGAATTCCCGGCAAAAGGGGTTGATTATTGATTCTTTACAACGTAAATTAATGGCGGTGAGAATGCTTCCCCTTTCGACAGTCTTTGATTTTTTTCCCCGGGCAATTCGGGATTTAGCTAAAGAATATGGTAAAGAAATAGAATTAGAAATAGAGGGAGAAAACATAGAATTAGATAAAAAGATATTAGAAGAAATTAAAGATCCCCTAATCCATCTTGTACGTAATGCAGTGGACCATGGGATAGAAGAATTAAAAGAACGCCGGAGTTTAAATAAACCGTTTGTGGGTAAAGTGAAACTTTTTGCCCGTCAGGAGGGCGGACGGGTATATATTTATCTGGAAGATGACGGAAGAGGTATAGATGTAGAAAGATTAAAAGAAATAGCCCTTAAAAAAGGATTCATTGATAAAAATATTTTTGAAAAAATTAGTGATAGGGAAGCAATGTATCTCCTTTTCGAACCTGGATTAAGCACAAGCCCGATTATTACAGATGTTTCCGGCCGGGGTATAGGAATGGACGTAGTAAAGAGTAAAATTGAAGGATTAAAAGGGATGGTTTTAATTGAATCAGAGAAAGGAAAAGGAACAAAATTTTCACTTTCTTTGCCTTTAACTTTGGCTACTACCCGGGTACTTCTTGTAGAATTGGAGGGAGGAGATGTTTTTGCTATTCCCATTGCTTCTATAGAAACAGTAAATAAGGTTTATTTCCGAGATATTGTTTATGTGGAAGGAAAAGAAGCTTTTAGATTGGGGAGACGAGTAATTCCTTTAATAAAATTAAGCGATTTATTAGGGTTATCTGTTCAAGAAAATAAAAAGGATGAATTTTTTGTTGTGGTACTTAGTCATGCGAGGCAAAGAATAGGAGTTGTGGTGGATAAACTAATGGAAGAAGAAGAAATAGTTATAAAAAATTTAGGTAATTTTTTAAAAAGAATTAAAAACATAACCGGGACTAC
>JAGLHV010000122.1 GCA_023143305.1 bacterium
GGACAAGTAAATTGGGCAACTACATTGATTATGACACAATCTGGAAAGCGGGAATCTATAGAAATAGACTCCTGCTTTCGCAGGAGTGACATTGATTGATACCCCATAGCTTGCTGAGAGATAGTTAATTTTAATCTTGAATTTTATTTAAATTTAAGGTATTATAAATTAATAAATTTTGTATTAACTATTTTCAATAATTTTATTATACAAAAAAACAAACGGGAAAAAAATAACAAAATGAAAAAACTTAAAAAACATATAAACTCCTGGATGCCGGTATTTCTCTGGATGGGAATAATTTATCTTCTTTCCGCTACTCCTAATTTAGGTATCAATTACAAATGGGGATTCTTTTTACGCAAAATGGCTCATATAATAGAATATTTTATTCTGGTTCTTCTTCTCTGGAGAGCATTTAAAATTACTTTTTCCTGGAATAAAACAAAGATTTATTTATGGATAGGAAGCCTTACTTTCCTGTTTGCTGTTTCCGATGAACTACACCAGAATTTTGTTGCTACCCGCTGCCCCTCACTCAGAGATGTATTAGTCGATACAATAGGGATAATACTGGCATTGATCATTATTCCTATTATAATAAAATTAAAGGAGAAAAAATTTAATTGCGTTTTTTTAAATTTTTAATTTCTCTCTTTCTTATCCCTGCCTGTATAGCAACTGTTGCCGGATTAATGTCTCAAGTTTTTTCTTTAGGGGGTTCCCATCTTTTAATTTATTTTATTATTGGTTTCGTTTCTTATCTGATTTTGCAGACATTTTTATTTACACCTTTACGCATATACATTTTAGGACATGAATTAACCCATGCTCTTTGGTCTTTAGCCTTTGGCGGAAAAGTAAAAAAACTACGGGTTTTTAAAAATAGAGGAGAGGTTCAGCTTACCAAAGTCAATTTCTTAATTACCCTGGCTCCTTACTTTTTTCCTTTTTACACTTTTTTAATTTTAGCTATTTATTATTCTGTTAATTTTTTCTATCCCCTAAAACCCCTTTTTTCTCTTTTAATCTTTTTAATCGGCTTTTCATGGTCATTCCATTTATCACTTTGTTTTTTTTCATTAAGAAAAGAACAATCCGACCTCCAAAAAGGGGGATTGTTTTTTTCCGTAGTAATTATCTGGTTAATGAATATTATTGTTTTGTCTTTAATTTTAGGTTGGACTATGATAGATTTTTTTTCTATAAGAGAATTCTTCCAGGTATCTTATATTACCACCCGGGAAATCTGGAAATGGCTCTTTAGCCATGGTAAAGAGCTGGTTATTTTTATTATCGATCACCTTAAAAAAACTTCTTAGACAACAAACAGTTAAAATTTCAGCATTACCCCGCTCCCCCAGCATCTTCCCGGTTGTTCGATACCGGCCACTTCTTCATATTCCTTATCAAAAATATTTTTCACATCTAAAAATATTTTCCATTTTTTAATAGTTAAGAGTACACGCGTATCTAAAATTAAAAAATCCCTGTCTTCTTTTTGTTTATAAACCCCATACCATACCTGGTTAATCCCCTTATATAAAAAATGATTTATTTTGCAGGAAATTTGATGTTTGCTATATTTCAGCCCATATTTAGAAAGGTAATCATCCTTTTTTAAGCCGGAATAAACATAAGTATATCCCAACTGCGTATTTATGTTTTTATTTATTTTTTTCTTTAAAAAAATTTCTACCCCGTTAAAATCGGCTTTTCCTATATTTTCAGCAGCCCATTGAGTTTGAGTTTCATCCTTTTTTATCCAGTCAATAAGATTTTTTTCTTCCCTTCTAAAAAAAATAATCCCTGTTTTATCATGGGTTTTACCTGAAAAATCCACTTTTAATTGATAAGACAAATTTTCCTCCGGTTTGAGATTAACATTACCGCTATTTACCGGACTTTGGTAATAAAGTTCTGTAAAAGAAGGAATACGAAAAGCACGGCTAACTGACATATGTACCCCACAAAAAGGCACAACCCTCCATCCAATACCTAATTGGGGAGATAACATCTCTCCCCAGTCAGAAGAATCCAGGCGTAAACCGGTATTAAAATCCATTTTCCAAATAGGCACCGGCAGCAAATACTCAGCAAAAATTGCTTTCCTCAAGCGGCTATGTTCTCCTAAAGAGGTACTGTCTATTTCTTCACTATTTATTTCCCCTCCCACAACTAAATTCCCTGCCCCTTTAAGGAAAAACTTAGACTGCAAAACTCCTCCGCAAGTAGAAGATATATGTTCATTGACATACCAGGAAGGGTTGGTTATATCTAATATGTATTTATCCTCATGACGGCGAAAAGAGAAATTAGAATCAATCATTATTGTTTTATTAATTCTGTACGACCCCTTAAGAATAGAGAGGTAAGTTTTTGTCCATTCTTTAGAAGGAAAATTCATTCCCGGTGTATAAAAATCATAAGCGCCGAATTCTTTATCCATAAATCCTAAATCCAGGGAAATTTTTCCTCGGCGGAAATCAGACCCGGGACTAAACATATTCCAGACAAAACTGCTAAAAAAATTACTATTATCAAAATCCGTGTCGTATCGAAACCCATCAGACTTCATTTTTTGAAAAGAAATTCTTTTACTGAATTTCCCTCCCTGCTCTAAAGAAAAAGAAACATTCCCGGTATTATATTCACTAAAACCTATTTTTATAGTTTTTAAAAATTTATCTCCCTGCGGCCTTTTAGTTATCAGATTAATCACTCCTCCGAAAGCATCTGCGCCGTAAAGATAAGAACCTGCACCATATAAAATTTCAACTCTTTCTATATCATTTATAGTTATGGGAAAATCCATATTGTGGTGAGCTGTTTGTGGGTCGTTGACTCTTACTCCGTTAATAAGAACCAAGACTTGTTGAAAAGTACATCCTCTAATACTAATATCTGCTTGCATTCCCCAGGGATTACGCCTGCTCATATCTACACCCAGGGTATAATCAAGCAACTGACCGATAGCAGTAATCGGTAACGTTTCTATTTCTTTTTGGTCAATAATTTCCACATAGGAAGCCCCTTGAACAAAACTCTCGGGGAAAGAACTTCCCAGCCGTACTGTATTTAAATAAACTGTTTCTCCCCATAACCAAAAGGGCAGAAAAATAAAATAACTGACTATTCCGCAAAAGGCAATTTTTTTCATTTAAAAATCGTCTTAAACCTTGTTTGATACTTATGATATAATAAAGTTGCCAATATTATCTTTAAAAGACCGCCGGGAATAAACGGCGCCACTCCTAAAACAAAAGCTTTACTCATTCCTATTTTCATTACTACTGATAAATGCACCATACCGAAAAAATAAATAATTAGTGTTCCGCTAAGAAAAGAAATAACTATCCACGGCAAGTTGCTTTTCTTTTCCAGCATTTCACCCACCACCCAGGAAGCGAACAAAAATCCAATCAGATATCCACCGGTTGGTCCAAAAAAATATAGCATTCCGCCTATACCGGCAAAAATAGGTAATCCTATCCCTCCTAATATTAAATAACTCAACTGCGATATTCCACCCAATTTTTTACCTAATACCGCTCCGGAAAGTAAGACAAAAAGGGTTTGCAACGTTATGGGAACAGGGGTAAAGGGTAAATAAATTTTAGCGTAAGCAGCTAATGCCGTAGCAATAATAAACCCACCTACTCCAATCATTGCACATATCTTTTTATCCAATACAATTTCTCTTTTTCCTACTGACCATGCCTGATTTATAGACCGACTAAACATTTTTTTCCTCCTTTGTTTAGTGTTTTATTTCCTGTATTATTTTAAATTATTAAATCCTTTTTGTCAACCTTTTTTTTGTTGTGGTTAACAAACGGAACATTACATTTTTCCAAATTAGCCTTTTTTTATTCCTTTGGTTTTGGCCTGGTAATCAATTGTCTTATGATTACTCCCATGATGTCCTTTTTCTTCTTTATTTTTTTGTAGCTTGTTCCTATGGCTTCTAACTCTTTTGATGTCTTTACGGAGTCGTCTTTTAGTTGTTAATCCAGAGCTTCGGTAGCTTCAAATTTATATTCTCTGCCGGAAATTTTTGTGGTTAATTTTATCACAGAAGGCTCCTTTTTTGTTATTATTTATTAATTAAGTTAAAAAGTTTGTGGGCTTTCTCTTTGTCTAAATTCTTCAATATGTTATATTCATCAAGTGCATCTCTTCGTTTACCTAAGATTGAATAAATCACCCCAAGACTATAATGAGCATCCGCATAATCAGGATTTATTCTTATTGTCTTTTTAAATTCCTCTATCGCTTTACCAAATAATCTTTGTTTATAATAAATCACCCCAAGACCATAATAAGCCACCACATAATCAGGATTCATTCTTATTATCTCTTTAAATTCCTTCTTCGCTTGATCGTATAAACCCCTTTTGTTATAAACCAGCCCAAGATCATAATGTGCATTCGCAAAATCAGGTTTAATCCTGATAGCTTTTTTGTACTCCCCTATCGCTTTATCCCATAAACCTTTTCCATCATACCCCAGCCCAAGATTATAATACGCATTTGCAAGAGCAGGGTCTATTTCCAAGGCATTTTTACAATATTTAATTACAAGACTTAGGTCTTCTTTGCTGATTTCTTTTCCTTTTTCTTCTAAAATATTTTCTGCTTTTTCTACCCATTCATAAGCAGTCAATGATTCTGTTGGTTTTTCCTGTATCTTTTTCTGTTCTTCTAATTTAACCTGTATACCTAATGTTTTAAGCAAATTGAAGGCAATCTCATCCTGCAAACTGAACATATCATTATAACTGCCCGTAGCTTCAGCAGTATTAATTATCTTTCCTGTAGCCACATCTACAAATCGTGCAGTTATTC
>JAGLHV010000123.1 GCA_023143305.1 bacterium
CCTTCATCAACAGAAAGTAGTTCCTCTTTTTCGGTTTTGGTTTCGCAGCCTCTGGCTGAAAATGCTTTTGGAAAAACTAACCGGTACCTTAAAAAAATAACCGGTATTGAAGAAACTGTAGCCAATCATCAAATTGTTGAAGCTTATGAAGATTATCTGGCTGGATTAATCACCTTATATTATAACTGGTACTTTGCTTATGAAAACTTAGGAACCGCAGAAGCTTCTTATCAGGAAAGCCTCAAACAACTGGATAATATGCTTAAACGCGAGAAAAATAATATTGCCCTTGCTGTTGATGTAAATAAAATACGACTGCAAGTGCTGGCCAAAAAAGAGCGTGTTATCGCCCTTGCTGACAATTTTGACCAAACGCACAATCTGATTAAACAGGCTGTCGGAGAAAAAAATAAATCAGAATTTTTACCCGAAAAAAATCCTTCCTTTTACAAAGGGTTAACCCGCTCCTTTGAAAAAGAATACGCGATATTTAAAGAAAAGAGCCGTACATCTAAAATACTGGAATTATTGGAAAAAAAATCAGGCCTGGAATTGAGCAAAGATAAAAACGCTTTACTCCCTTCTTTAAATCTTAGTTTTGGATATTCCCGGGATGGATCCGAATACAGGATAACTGATGAAGACAGCTTTGTTTATACTATGATTTCTCTTGAGTTTCCCTATAAAGCTACACAGGAAAAAGCGGCATACGAAATATCCAAAGTCAATCGTAGAAAAGCAGTATTATCTTCAAAAAACAAGCATATTAACCTTTATACTGATTTGCTTAACCTTTATGACCAGATAGAAAAAACCAAAACTCTTATAACTAATGCCCAGGAGCGTATTGAACTAGCCCAATCCATCTTAAAAGATGAACAAAGAAACTACACACTGGGACAGGCAACACTTAATGACTTGATTGCCGCAATCAACAAACAGGAAGATAACAGGTTTAATAAAATTGCTTATTCGGTACAATTGAAACTCCTGGTTACCGAATGGTTCCGTTTAACCGACCAATTAGTTACCCCAAAAGAAATTAATCAATACAAGAAACCTCATTAAGAAAAGTTTCTCATCAGAATAGTTCTTTTTTTTTGGTGTCCACTTCTAATTTTTAAATAATAAAATAAATATTTTTATTGACAATGATTTAAAGAGATTATATATTATGTTTACATTTGCAAACACATGTTTAGATTTGTAAACATTAAAGAGTGCCTCCTTCTTAATAAAGAAAATTTTATTTAAAAAAAATATCATTGAATATGAAGACAGAAATTCTACTGAAAAGGAAGCTTTGGACATACTTAAACTTACAGAAAGATTCTATACATGGGTTAGTTCAAAAATAAAATAAAGGAGACAATGATGGAAAAGGAAAAAAACAACAAACTAAAAGATTCATGGGTAACTTACAGGCCTCAGATTAAGGTATGCGATTGTACCATTCGGGATGGAGGCCTTATTAATGATCACAACTATGATGAAAAATTTGTGAAAGCAGTATACGACACCCTGGTAAGTGCAGGCATAAATTATATGGAAATAGGTTATAAATCCTCTAAAAAACTTTTTGCTCCCGACAAGTTCGGAAAATGGAAGTTTTGTGATGAAGACGACATTCGCCGTGCTATAGGCGAAAATAAAACTGACCTGAAGATTTGTGCTATGGCAGATACCGGAAGAACAGATTATCACACAGATATATTACCTAAGGAAAAAAGCGTTTTGGATACTATTCGTGTAGCCTGTTATATTCATCAGATTCCGGCAGCACTGGATATTGTAAAAGACGCTACTGATAAAGGATATGAAACAACCATGCAGCTAATGGCTATTTCCGTTGTACAGGATAAGGAGCTCGGTGACGGACTGGAAGTTATTGCTAAATCACCGGTAAGTTCAGTGTTTTTAGTAGACAGTTTCGGCGCACTCTATTCCGAACAGATAAAAAATTTAACCACGAAATACCTAACAATACTGGAAGGAACGGGAAAAGAAGTTGGTGTACATTGCCATAACAATCAACAGCTTGCCTATGCTAATACTATTGAAGCCCTCATCCTCGGTGCAACCAGGCTGGATGCTACAATAAACGGCCTGGGACGCGGAGCAGGTAATTGTCCTTTAGAACTCCTGGTTGGTTTTCTTAAAAATCCAAGATTTCACCTTCGCCCTATTATTGAATGTATAGAAAAAGACATTTTACCTTTAAAAGCTCAGCTTGACTGGGGACACAGTATACCCTATATGATAACCGGCCAACTCAACTGTCATCCCCGGGAAGCTATTAAATTAAGACAAAGCCCGGAAAAAGACTGCTATTTAAAATTTTATGATCAACTGATCGAATAATTTTTAATAAATAAAATTTGTTATTAAAGACAAAATATGTTTTTCTCTAAATGCGTAATTTTACCCTATGGGCACACAAAAACAGTCTAAAAATGAGCAACTCGCTTTGCTCAGGCAAGCTCATTTTTTTAACGCCTGTTTTTGCTAAAATTCGCTAAATCGTTTAAAACACATTTTGCCTTTATGCTTTAACATTTATATTATTCCGTATTATTTATGAAAAAAGCATTTTATTCCTACCAAAATATATTTGAGATTTCTTTTGTAAAATCCTTATCTCTTTTACAATTAATACACAAATTATCTATAAAAAGGAAAAGTAAATGAAACATTGGTGGCAGATAGACAAAGAAGAAGTAGTCAAGATATTAGCCAGCGATTTAACTTCCGGGTTAAGTAGCGAAGAAGCAATAAGCAGATTAAAAAAATATGGACAAAATCAATTAAAAGAAAAAAAAGGCCGTTCCCCTCTGCGGATTTTCTTTGAACAATTTGAAAATTTTATCGTCTGGATATTAATTGGAGCGGCTTTTGTGTCGGGTTTTTTAGGTGAATGGATAGATGCTATTGCCATTGCAGTTATTGTTACTTTGAATGCTATTTTGGGATTTATTCAGGAATATCGTGCTGAAAAAGCCCTGGAGGGTTTAAAAAAATTATCCTCCCCTTTTTCCAAAGTCATCCGTAAAAGCAAACATGAAATCGTACCTTCTTTAAATCTTGTCCCCGGTGACCTGATAGAAATCGAGGCAGGTGACCATATCCCGGCGGATAGCCGTGTGGTCTATATGACTCAAAACTTTAGCACACAAGAAGCAAGTCTTACCGGAGAATCTAATCCAACGATAAAAACTACTGCTGTTTTAGATAAAGAAGTTGCCTTAGCCGATAGAAAAAATATGCTTTATCTGGGAACCTCCGTTTCTTCGGGTAAAGCAAGAGCAATAATCGTTGAAACAGGGATGAACACTGAGTTGGGTAAAATTGCGGAAATGATTCAAGAGGTGGAACAGCAATATACCCCTTTACAAAAAAAATTAGCCCAGTTTGGGAAATTTGTTGTTTACTTTTGTTTTGTTCTTGTTTCCATCGTTTTTTTATTGGGATTTCTACGCGGAGGAAATCTTTTTGATTTGTTTCTTACCTCCGTAAGTTTAGCTGTAGCCGCTATCCCGGAAGGACTTCCGGCAGTAGTAACTGTTGTGCTGGCCCTGGGTGTTCAAAAAATGGTAAAGCGTAATGCCCTGATCAGAAAACTCCCGGCTATTGAAACATTAGGCTGTTCAACAGTGATCTGCTCGGATAAAACAGGAACTCTCACTAAAAATGAAATGACCGTTCAGGCAGTTTTTACCAATAATACTCTATTTAAAGTGACCGGAATAGGATATGAGCCCCAGGGAGAATTTTTACTCAAGGAACAGGCAGTTAATTTAGGCGATTATCCGGATTTAAAAAATGTTTTAGTCTGTGGGAGCTTATGTAACGGAGCTGAACTAATTAAGCAAGATGATTCTTATAAAATAATCGGGGATCCTACAGAAGGTTCTTTATTAGTTTGTGCGGCTAAATCCGGTTTATGGAAAGATAAACTTGAAGAAGAATTTCCTTTTGTAGAAGAAATACCTTTTGATTCTATCAGAAAGAAAATGACCATAATCCGTAAAGACAAAGAAAAATTAGTTGCTTTTGTAAAAGGAGCTCCTGATGTAATGCTTGATAATTGCACTGAAATAGAACTAAATGGTCAGCGAAAAAAAATTAGCCAGGACGATAAGCAGAATATACTTAACGTTAATAATGAACTTGCCCATCAGGCAATGAGAATTTTAGCGGTAAGCTACCGGGAATTAGATAATAACGTTCCCGATTATGACCCGGAAACCATAGAGAAAAATCTTGTTTTTTTAGGTTTAATTGCAATGGTTGACCCACCCAGGGAAGAAGTAAAAAAAGCGGTAGCTGAATGTAAAACCGCCGGCATAAGAACAGTGATGATTACCGGTGACCATAAACAAACAGCAGTGGCAATTGCTCAAAAATTGGGTTTTTTTGAAAATGATATTCGGGCATTGACCGGCGTAGAATTGGACAAATTAAGTGATGAAGCCTTTAAAGAAGAAGTCACTAAAACTGCCGTATACGCCCGTGTTTCCCCGGAGCATAAATTAAGAATTGTTCGCTCATTGCGAGAGAATAATGAAATTGTAGCAATGACCGGGGACGGGGTAAATGATGCCCCTGCGGTCAAAGAAGCTGATATCGGGATAGCTATGGGAATTACCGGCACCGATGTAACTAAAGAGGTATCGGATATGGTTATTACTGATGATAATTTTGCTTCCATAGTAGCCGCAATTAAAGAAGGCAGAGGCGTCTATGACAATATAAAAAAATTCATCCATTATCTGCTTTCCTGTAATATGGGAGAGATTTGCGTTATGTTTGTTTCTTCTTTAATCGGAATACCCATACCG
>JAGLHV010000124.1 GCA_023143305.1 bacterium
GTCCAGAGAGAAACATATTTTACCTTTGTTCTCCCCCCCACCCCCACTTCTTAATCTTTATTTTTTTCTCCAAAGACCTGAGCAGAAAAAATATAAATTTCTACATCCTTGTCTTTCCATGCATCAGCAGGCAATCCCGCCTTATGAGAACAAAGTGCGGATAAAAATTCTTCCCTGCTCCATCCTGTTTCATCCGCCACTTGCGGCAAAAAAACTCCCTGCCTAAAACCCTTTTTTATTATAACCCCGTGTTTTCCCATAACTATTTTTTCCACATCCTCAACCCTTTCCAAAGGAGTCAACACGGAAATCTCAATATCTATCTGATTTAATTCCTCCTCGGTTACCGGGGAAAACCGGGTATCATTGAGTGCAGATTCTATTGCCATATCACGAATAGTTTTCCACAAAACTTTCCGGCCAACTATATTCCCAATACAACCTCGAAGTTTATTGTTTTTATGGAGAGTAACAAACGACCCTCTTTTCTCATTTAAAATTTCATCTTTTATCTGAAAATCCGGCTTAACTTTTGTAGCAAGATAAGTCTCTAAAGTCCGGCGGGCAATTTTGAGTAATTTTTCTTTTTGCAGTTCATTTAATAACATTTTTTCCTCTTTTTTATCATTGTTCAAATTTTTTTTTTTAACTGTCTCGCTTTTTGTTTTATCCGGAGAAGAAAAGCCGGTAATTATTAGTGAACTATATCCTACTACTCTATTTCTCTTTTTAGTTACATCACCGGAATTAGCATATTTTAACAATTTTATTTTCTTTGCTCCTAAACTTTTACAACTTTCCATTACTGTAACCACCCCGGCTGCCCCACACAATTCACAATCCCTTTTTTCAATATGTTTTATTAACCCCTCGATATCATAGTCCTCCAGCAAATTGATGGTTAACCCATCCATCAAACAAGCCTTTCCATATACATGGTAATGAGACAAATCAGTAGAAGCTATCAACAAAACTTTTTTTTCCGGGGGAATTGAATCTACAATTGCTTTTGCTAATATACGGCAATCATCCGGATTATAAGTCCCGGTGAGAACAGGAACAATTTTAAATTCTTTTAATACCTTTTGCAAGAAAGGAATTTGCACTTCTATAGAATGTTCTTTTTGATAAGGTTCCTCAAAATAACGAATGTTTTCATTTTTATTAACAATACTGCGGGCAAGAACAGTATCTACATTTATTACCCCTAAGGGCGTTTCCCAATATTTTTTATCCAACAGTGCTGCTCCTTTAAAATGAACGTAATGGCTGGGTCCCAAAATAATAACCGTATCAAAATGCTGTCCTTCTAAAAATTTATATCCAAAGGCAGCCACCTGTCCCGAATAAACATATCCGGCATGAGGGCTAATCAAACCCATAATTTCCCCTTCTATTTTTTCCGAAGAAACATTTCTCAAAAACCTTTCAATCATTGCCTGTAATTTTTCCTTTGACCGAGGATAAAACTTCCCGGCTACTACCGGGTGGTGAATAAAACCAAACATTTCTTTATCTTCCCGGGCACAGGCAAAAATGGAAAAAAAGAATAGCCCGGTTATCATGGTGAAAATAATTATTTTATTATTCATTCCGCTTATTCTCCTTTGGGAAAGATTTTTTCAAAGGAACAAAATCTGTTTTTTCTTCTTTGTTATCGTCTTTTTTAACCTTTTCATTATTATTTTTATTGTTTTCGACAGAATTACCTTTGTTGTTATTATCTTTCTGCTTATCTAACTCTTCTGCTTGCTCCACTAATTTTTCAGGAATCTCTATTGCCTGTACATATTGAAAAGCAATATTTTTTTGTTTCTCTTCTTTTTCTATCCATTCTGTCTGAGCAACCACCATATAACGACCATCCCGTTTCGGATAAAATTTATTAATTTTAATCTTAAAAGGAACAACAACCTCATAAGCAGGACCGATTATCTTTATTTTTTTACAATTTTTACCTATTACTTTTATGCCCTTTTGAGGCAAAATTCTAACTTTAATATCACATATTTCTTCAGGTTTTAAATTATTTACTTTTACTTTAATTCTAAAAACTTTATTAAAAACAGCTTTTGAGGGAGCTAAAACATCGGTTTTTAAAAAATATATTTTCCATTTTTCCCTCAGTCTTGAAAAAAGTGCCCCTCCGGCCAACATCCATTCATGACGGGAATAAGGGCCCCGGCGTCCCCATAAGATACGGGATAAACAGTGAATAAAAACCCCTTTACTTATTCCATCCTTATATATTTCATTTACGGCTCTCATACTCCGATTATACATTTCTTCGGGTCCGGCGGGATTAACAGTGCGTTGATGTAGAGGCCAATCAACAATATTCCCTCCAACAATATTAGCCTGATTCTTTCCCATATATTTATGCCAATCATTGATTAAGGTATCATATTGTTCTTTATCCGCTTCATAAAGCATTACTGCATCTATATCTACCCCTGCAGCATTAAACATTACCGGATCCTGCCCATGTTGCCAGCCTTTATCCCAACTTAAAGTATACGCCCACAAAGGTTTTTTCAGTTTAACCTCTTTTCTTATTTTCTTAATTATCAATGCCGTTTGCCGGGCCCGCCACCATTGCCATTGATCAATAAGTGCCCAATCCTTACGCGCAATTTTTTTCCTGGCTAACCAAATCATTCTTTCCTGTCTACTAAATTCTTTCCATTGGGGAGGGGTCTTTACTTCCATTTCAGCAACAAAATCATCTACTAATTCATAGCCTCCCAGGGCATTACGAATATAATCAATTCCGATATAATCAATTTCCGGCATATTATTTAAATATTTGATAAATTCAATAATATCTTTTAACCTCTTTTTATCCCCTATAGAAACAGACCTGGTAGGAAAACAAATATTTTTCTTTGCATTATATTCCCAGGCATAATCATAATTAAGTTCTTTATGTGCCCGGCCAAAAGTCAAATAAGCAACTACCCATGCACCAAATTTAATCCCTCGCTGATGGGCATAAGCAGCAAATTCAGGCATAAACTCCAGATTATCTTTTATCCAGGGAAAATCATCGGTTAAGTTTCCATGTCTATAATTTGCCGTTTGACCGGCTAAATACCAAAAAGTATTTCCTCCGGCAAATTCTACCCAATCAAAAATTTTCTTCCAATCCCCCTTTTCCCCATCCGGCCCTTTAAATACTTTTCTCTTCAGGGGAACGGGGTTTTCAAAAGTTATCACACACAATCCCGGTTTTAAATCAAAAGGCACCTTTCTTTTTATTGAAAATTTAGTTTCTAATTTTGTGTTTTTTCCTTCATTTATTTTCTGAATTTGTTGTGGAAAAAATAATTTAACTAAATACTCCCCCTCATCAGCATTCCAGAAAACAGGCCAGCTTCCCTCCCACAATTCCTTATCTTTATTATATTTAAAGCTTATTGCTTTCTTTTTTCCAATAGTGCTTTGTACGATATTGTCTTTATAAACAAGCGCATAAAAATTATTTTCTTTTAAGAAATTCTGCACCTTTTTATCATTAATTCCAACAGTAATCTTAACAATATCATAGTGCAGATATTCCGGCTGGGAAAGAGATAAAACAACCACCGGCAAGCAATCCCTTTTAAATAAAAATCGTCCTTCTACTCTATTAGGGGAAAAATAGAATATATTTATTATCAAACTTAAAGAAATAAAAATTTTTTTCATTTTTTTTAGAACCTTTCTATTTTTATGGCTTATTAAAAGCTTACTCTGTCTATCATCTCTGTGTCTTCCCGGCAAAAATAATTTGAGTATCCAATATTAAAGTAACCGGGCCGTCATTATGCATACAAACCAGCATATCTGCACCAAATTTACCTGTTTTTACGGTTAACTTGTCTTGTTCCAGCATAAAAACAAACTGATTATATAATTCTTTTGCTTCCCGAGGGTCAGCAGCATAGGTAAAATCAGGACGCCGCCCTCTACTGCAATCAGCATAAAGAGTAAATTGAGAAACAACCAGTATTTCTCCTTTTATATCCGACAAAGAGTAATTCATTTTCCCTTCATCATCTGAAAAGATACGCAAATCAATAATTTTACGCACTAACCATTGCAGATCTTTTTCATTATCTTGTTTGCCTATACCCAAAAATACAACTATTCCCTGCTTAATACTTTCCCTTATTTCCTCTTTTTCATTTTTAATAATAACTTCTGCCTGAGATACTCTTTGAATGACTGCTCTCATTTATTTGCCTTTTATTTAACTTAAACATTCTATCGGCCGCTAAGCAATAATAGAATGCATAGAAAAACAATTTCCTTCGTCTTATAAGTTTGGATTAAAAATCAGTTAATTATTTTCTCAAAAGAAAGCGCTTCCTGCTTTCTTTTAAAATTATTTATTTTTTCAAATAATTCATCTACTGTTTCTACCTGAATCATTCCTTTTATCTTCCAGGAATTTAATCCAAAAACTCTTTTCTTGCAGGCAAGAGCTAACCCGATTTCTGAAAGTGTTCCATACGCACCGTCTATTGCTACCAGCAAGTCTGCTGTCTTTATAATAATTGCATTACGCGCATGATTCATTGCTGTTACTATGGGAATACTTATATACGGATTGACATGTTTTTCTTTATTCGTCCCCGGTAAAATTCCAATAGTAATCCCCCCTGCTTCTTTACATCCCTTACAAGCAGCTTCCATAACCCCACCCATTCCTCCACAAACCAAAAAATCTTCTCTTTCCGCAATTTTTCTTCCTACTTCATAAGCAGTCCTACTAACGCCCGTAGAACAACTAGCTGCTCCGATTACCCCTATAATCATACT
>JAGLHV010000125.1 GCA_023143305.1 bacterium
TCAGAATGTTTAAAAATTAAGGAGGTGATTAAAATGCCAGGAGGAGATGGAACAGGCCCCTTTGGTCAGGGTCCCAGAAGAGGAGGAGGACGAGGTCAGGGAGGAGGATTTGGAGGCGGTCGTGGCGGTATGGGCCCGGGAAGTTTTTGCTTATGTCCAAAGTGTGGAAATAAGGTTGCTCATCAGGCAGGGGTTCCCTGTACTACATTAAGTTGTCCGAATTGTGGGACAAAAATGATTAGAAAATAAACGCAAAAATTTGCTATAATAATTAAAACAGATTTTGCCTTTATAATTTAGTGTTTATATTTTAAATTCTGATTTTTTGAAAGAGAGAAAAAAAATAGATGATTATTTCAGTAGCCAGTGGTAAAGGTGGGACAGGAAAGACATTAGTATCTACCAGTCTTGCCCTTGCTATAGAGAATAATGTACAATTATTAGATTGTGATGTAGAGGAACCCAATGCTCATATTTTTATAAAAGCGGAGATTAAAAATAAATATCCGGCTTTTATTCCTATTCCTCAAATTGATAAAAGCAAATGTGATTTTTGTGGTAAATGTGCTCAAGTGTGTGTTTATAATGCTATAGCAGTATTAAAGCAGGATGTTTTGGTTTTTAAAGAGCTTTGCCATGGTTGTGGTTCCTGTAGTTTTCTTTGTCCTCAGAAAGCAATAAGAGAAGTTAATAAAGAAATCGGAGTAGTTGAGAGTGGTAATTTCAAATCTATAGAATTAGTTCAGGGTAAGCTTAATATTGGTGAGGCAATGTCCCCACCTTTAATTCGAGAGGTCAAAGAACTTATAAATCCTGAGAAAACGGTAATTATTGATGCCCCTCCCGGAACTTCCTGTCCGGTCATTGTTTCTGTTACAGGAACGGATTTTTGCCTATTAGTAACAGAACCGACTCCCTTTGGTCTTAATGATTTGATTTTAAGTGTGGAAGTAATGAGAAAACTTAAGATTCCTTTTGGAGTAGCCATTAATCGTTGCAATTTGGGAAATGAAGAAACGCAAAAGTATTGTGAGAAAGAAAATATTCCTATATTGATAAATATTCCTTTTAAAAAAGAAATAGCGGTTGCTTATTCTAAAGGAATACCCCTGGTGGAAGCTTTTCCCGAATATAAAAGAAATTTTCAGGATTTGTTGAATAAGGTAATATCAATAATAAAAAGTAAGCAATGAAATTAAATTATACAAGGATTAAAGATGAAACAAATTGTAATAATCAGTGGTAAAGGTGGAACAGGAAAAACAGTAGTAACCGGGGCTTTTGCTTCTTTAGCTAAAAATAAAATAATGGCAGACTGCGATGTTGATGCTGCCGATTTACATTTATTGCTTAAACCGGAAATAAAAAAAAGGCATGAATTTAAAAGCGGGGTGACTGCATTTATTGACAAAGAGCTTTGTAGTCAGTGTGGACAATGTGTTCAGGTGTGCCGTTTTTCTGCCGTAGAAATTGGAAAAAACGTTTCCGGAGAAAAAGAATTTACAATAGATCCTATTGCTTGTGAAGGATGTGCTTTCTGTAGCTTCGTATGTCCTACCGAAGCGATAAAAATGGAAGAGAATATATCCGGAGAATGGTATATTTCGGATACCAGATTCGGCCCTTTTGTTCATGCCAGGCTGGGAATAGCTTCGGAAAATTCAGGTAAATTAGTTGCTCTGGTAAAACAAAAAGCAAAGGAATTAGCTGAAAAACAGAATTGTGATTGGATTATTATAGATGGTGCGCCCGGGATAGGTTGTCCGGTGATTGCTTCGTTATCCGGCATAGATTATGCGTTAGTTATAACTGAGCCGACATTATCCGGTCTTCACGATGCAGACAGGGTGATTCAGGTAGTAAAGCATTTTAAAATCTCGGTTAGATTAATCATAAACAAATACGATTTAAATAAAGAGATGACTGAAAAAATAGAAGAATATTGTAAAAACAATAATATCCCTCTTGTTGGTAAAATCAGTTTTGATGAATCCATGGTAAAAGCGATTATAGAAGGTAAAACAATTATAGAATATGGATATGGTAAAGCCAGAGAGGAGATTACTGCAATTTGGGATACATTACAAAAAGAGGAACAAAAGTAATAAGGTAATAAAGAACCAACAGTATCTTCCCATTACGCAAAAAAAATACACTTCGTTTTGTTTCCAGCCAAAACTGATCTTTAAAAATGCATGTTTGTTTTCTAAGTATAATTAAAATTTTTAAAGAAGGGAATATATATTTACGAGACAGGAATTTTATTAAAAAGGAAGGGAAAAATTATGCCTATTTATACCTATTTTTGCAAAGATTGTGGTGAAAAATTTGATTTGTTATTAGGTGTTACTTCTGAGAAAGTGGAACTCAAATGCAAAAAGTGCGGAAGGAAGAATATTAAGAAAATATTAAGTTCATTCAATGTGGGAAATTCCGGTTCCTCCGGACCAAGCTGTCCTTCAGGAACATGTCCTACAGGGTTTTAAGTAAAATCTTAGTATAGATTCCTGTTTTTCAGATTATGTTATAACTCATATTTTCATATGGTAGCCGCAGGCTTTAGCCTGCGTTATCGCCGGAGCTTTTCCGCAGGCTAAAGCCTGCGACTACTATGACACAGTTTGTTCTCAGGAATGGCAATAAAGGTAAAAAGGCTATTTTGCAGAACTATTTTTAATAAAGCAATAGGAGGTAAAGATGAGTGAAGTAAGACAAAGAAGCAAAAAATTTATCTATAGAACAAAAATTAAGTGGGACAAAGCGAAGAAGGGATTTCTTTCTTCTTCCGGTAAACCGGATATAGAGACAGCCACACCCCCTGAATTTCGGGGACACGCAGGTATTTGGACACCGGAAGACTTTTTTGTTGCCGCAGTTAATTCCTGTATTATGACTACTTTTTTATATTACGCTGAGAGGGAAAGTATAGAGTTTGTAAGTTATGAAAGTGAGGCTGAAGGGATTTTGGAAAGAGTCGAAAATCAATTAATGTTTTCCCTTATTACGGTACGACCCAGGATTGTAATCGCTTTAAGCGATCAGAAGGAAAAAGTAGAAAAACTGATGAAAAGCTCTGAGAGGGGTTGTCTTATATCCCATTCCATAAAGTCTAAAGTTGAAGTGATAGTTGAAATAACTATTAGAAAATAAAATACCGATAATTTCACCGCTATACCTGATGTTTACACTTCAGTTCTCTTCCCTCATTGACTTTTTTTTTCCTTTGTGTTAACATACTTCATATAAAAGTCCACCAAAAAAACAGGGAGAATAAAGGTAAAACTAACCATAAAAATTTTGGATAAAGAATACAAAAAGGATATGATTTGAGAATAAATCTGAAAAGAAGTTTATATCTATTTCGTGCAGTTATTCTTCTCCTTCTTAGCCTCTTTATAGGTCTATATATCGGCCTTATGATTCGTCTTACGGTTTTTCAATCTCGTCTTATCTTTTTTCCCGGCCGCAAAGTTATTATGACCCCTGATCAAATAGGACTTTCGTATGAAAACGTTTATTTTAAAACTGAGGATGGAGTAAATCTTAATGGTTGGTTTGTTCCCGCTAAGAATGCTAAGGGTGTGATTCTTTTTTGTCATGGTAACGGGGGAAATATTTCGGACCGCTTGAGCACTCTTCAGTTGTTTTCCCGTCTTGGACTAAGTACTTTCATTTTTGATTACCGGGGTTATGGACATAGTGAAGGAAAGATTACAGAAAAAGGTACTTATCTGGATGCAGAAGCAGCGTGGAGTTACCTTATTAAAGAGAAAAAAACATCATCAAATGAAATCATTATTTTCGGCAGGTCTCTTGGTTCTGCTATTGCTGTATGGCTTGCACAAGAGCACATACCGAAAGTGCTTATAGTAGAATCTGCGTTTGCTTCTATTCAGGATATGGCTGCCGAATTATATCCTTACTTTCCTACTAAATTCTTAGTGCGTTTCGATTACAAAACAATTGATTATATTCGTCGGGTGAAATGTCCTGTTCTTGTAATACATAGTCCTGAAGACGAAATAATACCATTTAGTCATGGCCGCAAACTGTTTGCAGCAGCAAATGGACCCAAAGAATTTATAGAAATTAAAGGTAATCACAATGATGGATTTATCATATCAGCAAAACTTTATGAAAATGGTTTAAACTCTTTCATTTCTAAATATATGGAAAAGTAAAAATTCACCGCAACATTATGGATATAGAAAAGCCGGATATTTTCTTTTGAAAATAAATATAATCGACTCCCATGAAATCATTGATTTGTTTGATTGGAAAATGATATAATATCCAGGGCAATCAAGAGGAGCATTGCGTTACATAATTAAAGAAGGAAATAGAAAAGTAAATTATGAAATGTTAAGCTAACCAGTGTAATCCTGTTGGTTGGATTTTTTATTTTAATCGGAGGTTAAATATGGAAGTAACTATTAAGGAAGTAGTATCCAAAAAGGAGATGAAAAAGTTTATTCTTTTTCCTCACAAATTGTACAAAGATTGTCCGTACTGGGTGCCGCCGTTGAATATGGATGAAATGACTACGTTAAGCAAAAAAACAAACCCTGCTTTTGATTTTTGCAGGGCAAAATACTATCTTGCTTATAAGGGAAATGATATTGTGGGAAGAATCGCCGGAATTATCAATGAAAAATATGTTGAAGTATGGAAAAATAAATACGCGCGATTTGGATGGGTAGACTTTATTGACGATTATGATGTATCTAAAGCATTATTTGCTACCGTTGAGAATTGGGTAAAAGAAAATGGAATGGTTGGATTGCAAGG
>JAGLHV010000126.1 GCA_023143305.1 bacterium
CGTTCAAAACATATTTTACCTTTATTCTTAGATGATATAAGGTAAAAAGTTAGTAAAAATTAAATTAAGTTTGGGGGAGTGATGGAGAAAAAGAAAGTATTTATCTGGAAAACGGTTGCTATCGTTTTATTTTCTTGCTTAATTATTTTTTATGTTTCCGGAATTAGTTTGGTTAGAAAATATTTGAAGGAATTACCTCCTTTAAAAACGTTAGAACAGTATCAACCGAATTTAACCACAAAAATTTATGATATAGAAGGAAGATTAATTCGTGAATTATTTACCGAAAGGAGGACCACGGTAACGCTTTCCGAGATACCGGTGGATTTACAAAATGCCATTATTGCTATTGAAGATACTCATTTTTTTAAACATTGGGGTGTATATCTGCCTCGTATTATAAGTGCGATGTTTTTTAATATAAAAGCCGGGCATATAGTACAGGGCGGGAGTACTATTACTCAACAGTTAGCTAAAGTCTGTTTCCTAACCCGAGAACGAACTATGCAAAGAAAAATGAAAGAATTTCTGTTTGCTTTGGTATTGGAACACAAATATACTAAAGAAGAAATATTACAGATGTATTTAAATCAAATTTATTTTGGATATGGTGCTTATGGGGTAGAATCAGCAGCCCGGATTTATTTTGGTAAACATATCCAGGATTTAAATTTGCCTGAATGTGCTTTATTGGCAGGACTTCCCCGGGCACCTAACAGATATTCTCCTTTTAAATCACTGGAACTGGCAACAAGACGTAGGTCTATAGTTTTGTATCGTATGGAAAAATTAGGTTTTATTACAGAAGAAGAAAAAATGAGGGCTAATGAACATTTAATAAATACTGAAAAAAAATTAAAAGCAGAAAGGCATGCTTCTTATTTTATTGAGTACATTCGGCAACAATTAGAACCTAAATACGGTTATAATGTTTTATATAAAGGCGGCTTAAATATCTTTACTACCCTGGATTTAGAAATGCAGAAGAAAGCGGAAGAAATATTGGAAAAAGCCCTTTCCGCTTTTGATGAGAAAAAAAAGAATGAAATTGAAAAAGAAGGTAAGCAAGAGGAGGAATTAGCAGAAGAAAGAGAAGATATGGAGGAGACGGAAGAAATTCCTCCTGTTCAGGGGGCTCTTTTAGCCATAGAACCTCAAACAGGGCAGATTAGAACAATGGTAGGGGGGAGAGATTTTTATAAAAGTCAATTTAATCGTGCTGTTCAGGCTAAGCGGCAGCCTGGTTCAGCGTTTAAACCAATTATTTATACAGCAGCAATTGATAGTGGCTATACCGCTGCAAGTATTATAGAAGACCTTCCTTTAACCTTTCAAAATGACGGGGAAAAATGGGTTCTATTAGGAAATACGACTGATTTTTTTACTTTACAGATAGATACTACTACTATTCCGGCAGAGGATTCTTTGGAAATGAAGGGTAAAATATGGCAGCCGGGAAATTGGGATAATAAATGTATTGGCCCGATTACTTTGCGTAAAGCTTTGTCTCATTCCAGGAATACCTGTGCTATTAGACTTATATATGCCTTAAGTCCCAGAACAGTAATTAAATATGCTCGCAAACTGGGTGTAGATAAAAACTTTCTGGGAGACAATCTTTCACTTGCATTAGGAACTTCTGTAATTACAATGATGGAATTAACCCATGCTTTGAGTACTATCGCTAACGGAGGAATTAAAACGAAACCGTATGCAATTATCGAAATAAGAAATAAGCAGGGGACTATTTTAGAAAGCAATATTCCTCAGGAAACAGAGGTGCTTTCTGCTCAAACGGCTTATTTGGTAATTAATTTGCTAAAAGGGGTAATTAAGAATGGAACAGGTTGGAGGGCAAAAAAGTTACGTCGGCCGGCAGCAGGAAAAACAGGTACTACCCAGTTTTTAAATGATTTATGGTTTGCAGGATTTACTCCTCAATTGGTTGCTGCTGTATGGGTGGGTTATGATGATCATCGTTCGTTGAGTAAAAAAATAAGCAGTTCAGCAATGGTTGTACCTATCTGGACGGATTTTATGATTGAAGCTTTAAAAGATAAACCCGCTTTAAAATTTTCTATACCGGAAGGAATTGTTTTTGAAAAAATTAATAAAGAAAACGGTCTTTTAACCTTAAAAGATGATAAAAATGCTATTTATGAAGTATTTTTAAAGGGGACAGAACCTACTACTTATGATTTTACCCTTAATATTCCTTCTTTACATCTGGAGGATTTATCTTCAACAGAAACTCCTATAATGATAGAAGAATAATTTAAAGAAACTACATAGTATAGAGACAGGGATTCGGTGATCTCCTGTGTCCATTAGGCGGATTAGGGACAAACTTCATCAAGAAATGGGGCTGGTGGGGTTAGCTAAATTAGTTCTCCTGATTTGCTCAAGAAAAAAAATATTATTAAGAGGGAAATAAAGAATAAAAAAATCTTGACAAAGCAACAAAAGTGTGTTATCTTTAAAATAGTAGAAGTATGTTAAATTTGTAATTAAGGGTTTTTTTATTTAGTTTCGAAAAAAGTAGAGGTAGACAATTTTTTCTTATAAGTAACAAGGGCGAAAGGGTAAACCATCTGTAAAGGTGGGACACAAAGCCACGGGGCTGAAGTCAAAGTAAAAGTTAGCCGGGCTACCGAAGGAATTAGTTTCTAAAAGGTAGGTCGGTTTTTTGTTTATATGATAAAGGTTTGTTTTTATCGTAAGAGAGTATAAAAAGGAGGAAAAACATGAAGGGGGAAAATAAATATTTGGATAAGGGCCAGGTATTAGTTTTTTTCCTTGTTTTTATTGCTTTGTGCGGTTTGGTGATGATTACCATTGGAATTGATATTTTTAGAATTTCTCAGACTAAAATTATGCTTCAGACCGCAGTGGATGGGAGGGCTTTGCATTTAATTAGTCTTTATGCTAAACAAATGAATTTTCTTGCGGATATGAATAGGCATATGATTGAACCGGCAGATAAAACTTATCCTAATCGTTGTAATTATGATGATTTTAAGCGTTTGAGGGGGGGGTTGTATTCAGGAGGGAAATGGATAACGGCTAGTAAGTTCAGACCGTATGAAGAACCGGATGATGGTGAGTGGACTTATAATTATCTATACCATACCGAGGGACACGGAGGGACGCCTCATGAACACTGTTGTGATCATATTGATTTTGAATATCTAAATCCTAAATATATATCAGTTTCAACTCCTAATGTTTGGGATAGACCACCGGAAATTAATAAATTTGATGTAGATCGCGCTGATTCATCTGAATATGACCGGCCTTTTCCCAGTAAGAATAGGATGGAAGAATATAGAGATGATTTTATTCAACCCAGAGCGGACCTTCAGGATAAAGTCATAAAAAAGGTCCGTAAGTTAATTAGAAAACTTGCAAGGGAAAAATTAGAATTTGGCACTGGGGATGATTCAAGGATTAAGACTACTATAACATCCGATGCTGATTTTGATACCTATTATTCATCTGCGCATTGGAATACTCACCGTAAAAGTGTGGGTCTTCCCTATATAGTATGGGAGTATCATTCAAGTTCATGGACTCATACTTACACATCAGGTACTATGCCCGGTATGATTTGTACAGTAGAGAAGCATTGGTGGGAAGTATATAAGACAGCACGTGGAACGGATCCTAAAGAGTTAATTGGCGGTTGGTTGTATTTTGATGATGGTGTTGAGGTTGGCGATGAGATACCAGGTGGATTGAAGGTAGAGGCGAAGAGAGATGTAACCGGGCTTAATTTTGGAACGACTGGCAGGAAAAAAAATCTTCCGGCGGAAGCTTCGGTAGAGATAGATTCAACTACAGGTGAATTGTGGCCGAATCCGGAGTCTTCTTATAAAGTAAAATTTAAGTGAAATTAAGAAAAGGGGTTGATTTTATGAACGGGAATAAGGGGCAGGCGGTCATAGAATTATCTGTTTTAATGGTACTGATAGTAGTAATGCTTAAAGCATCTATGGAAGTAACTAAATTTTTAGAAATATTACAAAAAAATCAAGCGGCAGCTTATTATGCGGCGCAATGTTGGTCAATAGAAAAGCCGCGGTCGATTACATCACTTGAGCAATTGTCGGATGCTTCAGCAAGCGTGCGGAGTGATATAGAAAGCAGATTGAAGGCTTTTTTGGCAGATGACGATACTGAAGATGCAGAATTTTCCGTAAAATTTGGATTTGCAGATAACTCCTCGCGGGTGGAACTAACCAGTAAGGTAAAGATAGATTTTCCCTGGCTGGAAGGTGTAGGAGGATTGCTAAAGCCGGTTAAAGCAAAGGCCGATGGTGAGTTTTGGCCGAGGTTTACCTGTTATGAAATAGCAAAACTTGAGTGAGAATAATATCGGGTGATGGGTCTGTTTTCTTCTTGACCAATGAAGAAAAAAGAGGTATATTTATAGTAGGGTGGAAAAGGATTTGTTTCTTTGAAACGATTATCCGAAAAGGCAAACTTCGAGAAATCGGAGGGCGCAAAGCCACGGGTCTTTTTAAGAGAGATAGCCGAGCGTATCGATAACTGAGGTATTTAGTGGTTATACAAATGGTTAAACTTAAAAAAGACAGCCGAGCTACCGAAATATGTATAGAAATAAATGTACATAAAAGGTAACTCGGTTTTTTTTAATAAAGAATTTAATAGAAAAAGGAGAAAAAAATGAATAGTATTAAAGGACATATTATTACTAAAATATTCTCTTGCGTTTTATTGTTAATCTTCTTCGTTGTTTTCTGTGATATTAAAGAGTATGCC
>JAGLHV010000127.1 GCA_023143305.1 bacterium
AAAATGTCTAACTTTTCTTTTAATTTTTTCTGTCCTACGAAATGCTTTAATTCTTTCGGCCTTAAAGTATAATCAATTTGATTATCTTTTTCTTGAACCTTTGGGGAAATAACATGTTCATCCATTTTATATTCCTTTTTGCCGTTAATGAAATCTTATAAATATTTGAGAGCATGTTTAATGATTTTTTCAACCTTCTCTTCTTTACCTAAACTCTCTATTGCCATATTTACTGCTTCTTCAGCTTCCCTGTTTTTATATCCCAAAGACAACAAAGCTGATACAGCGTCCATTATACGCTGTTTATCTTTAAAAATAAAACGATAAGGAGATTCTATTTCTAAAGCGGTAATTTTATCTTTTAATCCTAATATTATTCTTTCCGCCTTTTTTTTAGTCAACCCAAAAAAAGTAGTTAAAACGCGCAAATCTTTTTCTATAATTGCTTTCTTGAAATCAGCAAGTGAAGATGAAATTTTAGACAAAATTTTAAGGGAGTCTTTAGGACCAATTTTAGAAATACTATTCAGCAAGAGAAATATTTCCTTTTCCTGTGTGGTTAAAAAACCATAAAAAGTACTACCCCCGTACATGGCAGTAGACATCCAGGTATAAAGTTTTAGCTCTTCTCCTATATCAGGTAGTTTCTCATAAGTAAACGAGGAAATGTAAAGCTGAAAGCCTATATCTTTAACTTCCAGCCAAATAAATTCCTCTGTTTTTTTCTCTAATTTTCCGCGTAGAAAAGCTATCATTCTTTCCTCATTATTTAAAACCCTGCTTTATTGGTTATTTGTAAATATTTACTCGAGTTCAGATGACAAATTGCGACTGCTATGGCATCGGAAGCATCATCCGGCCGGGGAACTTCCTTTAATTTGAGTAAATTCTTCAGCATATTTTGTATTTGTACTTTTTCCGCCCGTCCATATCCGATTAAAGATTGTTTTACCTGTAAAGCCGTATATTCCCCAATGGATAAACCGGCCTGACAACCAGTAAGGAGCACTATTCCCCGGGCATGCCCTAATAATAATGTTGTTTTTACATT
Source organism: bacterium (assembly GCA_023143305.1). Taxonomy (GTDB): domain Bacteria; phylum CBDUZB01; class JAGLHV01; order JAGLHV01; family JAGLHV01; genus JAGLHV01. The sequence continues at coordinate 1,052 of JAGLHV010000127.1, forward strand.
TTTTGCATAAAATATCTTTTCTACAGCCATAGTATCCGGTTTATATTTTTTTATTATTTGTGTTAAACTTTTATATATTACACCTAATCTTTCAGGTAAGAGGCAATTCGACTTAGTGGTTATACACCCATATGCTTTTATTTGTTCACCTGTAGTAATTTTTTCCAAACTGACTACTCCCCAACCTGTATTTACTAATCCCGGATCAACACCTAATACAATCATATAGATTTAAATCCTTTTCCCTTAATAAATTTAGTCTTCATCGGTTTTTTACATTTCTTGTTCGGACATATCAAAATTTGTATAAACATTTTGCACATCGTCATTTTCTTCCAGATCATCAATTAAAGCCGTCATTTGTTGGGCTTCTTTACCCTCCAACGATATTTGAGTATGTGCTTGCCGTGTTATTTCACAAGAAGAAATTTCTATTTTTTTTCCTGTTAAAATTTCTTTCATTTTTTCAAAATCGGCAGGGGTAGTAATAATCTCAAAAACATCTTTATCATCAGCACAAAAATCTTCTGCACCATATTCAAGAGCCAGAGACATTAATTCATCCTCTTTAATATTGATTTTATCAATAACAAAATAACCTTTAGCAGAAAACATCCAGGCAACACACCCGCTTTCTCCTAAATTGCCGTTGCGTTTAGAAAAAATTCTTTTTATTTCCGAAGAGGTACGATTCTTATTATCAGTAGTAATTTCAACCAGTACCGCAACTCCTCCCGGTCCGTATCCTTCATAAAGAAATTCTTCGTAAGTTATTCCCGGGAGTTCCCCAGTTCCTCTTTGAATAGCCTTCTTTATATTATCCTGAGGCATATTTCCAGCCTTAGCTTTTTCCACAGCTGTACGCAGACGGGCATTACTGGCCATATCCCCCCCTCCCTGCCGGGCAGCAATATTAATCTCTTTAATAATTTTTGTAAATAGTTTTCCTCTTTTAGCATCAATGACTGCCTTTTTATGTTTAATCCCTGCCCACTTTGAATGGCCCGACATAGTTTCCTCCTTTATTTTAATTCTTACTTTTAATAATTAAAATGTTTTCTTTTTATCACAAATAAATAATATCAACATTTTTATGCAATTCCTAAATTTTTCAGAAAAGTCACTGATTTTTTTACCTGGGTTCTGGAAGATTTAGAATGTGCTTCTACTACTTTGATTATATCTTTAGATAAATATTTTTTTATCATTTTAAAATCTACTATTCCTACACCGGGGGCCTGATGGTCGGAAAGGCCTTTAACATCGTGTAAGTGCATTCCTAACATTTTATCAGCATATTTTTTCAAATACTCCTCATGCGCAGGAACAAATTCCAGATGTTGAAAAATTTGTGCATGTCCTGTATCATGCCAGTAATAAACATTATTTCCCCGGAAATGATGCAAAATTACACCGATTTCCTCAAAACTGGGAATTTCATTATAATAAAAACGATTTTCTATGCCCACCTTTATTTTTAATTTTGCGGCATATTTAGATATTTCCTCTAAACTGCGTATTGCCGTGATTAAATAAGGCTTACATTTTCTCTTTCTTTCTTTAAAAAAAAGATCTTTATATATATCATAAATCTTTGTTTTTCCAAAGTCTCTTACATATCTAAATAATTCCTGGCCTTTTACTTGAGTTTCTACTTCCCCGGCATGAATAACTACTCCCTGGGCACCAAATTCTTCGGCTAAGTCTATTGTTTTTTTTGTAAGCTCTACTGCCTGTTTTCTTTCTTCCTTATCTAATGAAGAAAGGCGATAAGCACTAAAAATTGAACGATGCGGGCCAAAATCTTTTAGTTTAGGACAAAAATTATGAACACTGCTGATTTTTATTTTTCTTCTTTTTACCTGTAATAAAATCTGTTTAAGCATCTCTTCATCTACTTCTACATTTAATTCCATTGCGGAAAATCCCATATCCAAAATATCTTCCACCAACTTTTTACCGTCTGTATGTTTTTTAATATTAAATGCCGTAGACAAAGATAACATTATTACTTAAGAATCCTTAATAGATTTTATCTCAATAAAAAATGAAATATAAATTGCTTTTTTCTATTATACAAAAATTTATAAAATTTTTAAAGATAAAAAATGAATTGCGGATAATTTTAATTGATGAACAATTTCAATAAAAGGCAGGAATTAATAAATCGGATTCTGAGGATTTAAAATTTAATTTCACAGGAGTTGTTTTTTTTATATCCGGACAAAAAAGCTTTTACTATATCCGGGTCAAATTGAGAACCGGAACATCTTTCTATTTCTTTTACAGCCATTTCTTCGGACAATTTACCACGGTAAGGCCTTTCCGAAGTTAAAGCATCAAAGGTATCGGCAACAGCAATAATTCTGGCAAATAAAGGAATTTCCGGACCCTGTAATTTGTCCGGATATCCATTACCATCATATCTTTCATGATGATGGCGAATACCGGGAATAACTGTTTTTAGCTGTTTAATAGGTATTAGTATTGTTGCCCCCATTATTGGATGCTGATGGATTTCAATCCAATCTTCACGTGTTAATCTTTCTTTTTTAGTAAGTATTTCTTTAGATACGCCAATCTTCCCAATATCATGCAGTAATCCTGCTAATTGTATGTTTCGCTTACTTGTTTCATTCAAACCCAATTCTTTCGCAATAATAATCGAAAACATGGTTACGCGTTCAGAGTGGCCGCTAGTATAAGAATCTTTGGCATCAATAGCAGCAGCTAATGTCTTTACAATAGAAATAAATAATTCGTCTAAATCTTCATATAAATTTACATTTTCTACGGCAATTGCTGTCGGTGCAACAAAAACAGATAACATAGTGAGATCTCTTTGGGTAAACTTATTTACTATTCCCTGTCTACATAAATTAACTACTCCAAGTAATTTACCCTTCGTTAGCAACGGCGCACTGATTCCTGAGCTTACCTCAGCAAATTGTTCCAGGTGTTTAAAACGGGTATCATCTTCTAATTTCCCGGTAATTAAAATCGGCTGAATTTCCTTGGCAACATAACCGGCTATTCTCTCTCCTAATTTTGTTTTTTTTCCAATAATCCTCTTAGGCACCACTCCTGTCACCGATTTTACTACTAATTGACCGATTTTTTCATCGAATAGCATTATTGAGCCGCCTTCGGCTTTTAGCGTATCAGCAGCTAATTTTAAAATCGAATCAAGTAATTTATTTAACCCCATAAGTGAACTTACAGCCTTGCACATTTCATATAAGTTTACCATTTCTTTTAATTTAACTACTTCCGATTCAAGATTTTGTTTTTGTAAACAATTTTTAATAGTGATTTCCATTTTATGAAGATTAATTGGTTTGGTAATATAACTAAAAGCTCCCATTTTCATCGCTTTCACTGCTGTTTCCACACTACCAAAAGCAGTCATTAATATAACTTCACATTTAGCAAAATGTTCTTTTATGTGCTTTAACAATTCAATTCCACCAATTTCATCCATTACCAGATCGGTAAGAACAACATTATAAAAACTTTTTTGTATTTTCTTTAGAGCTTCTTCCCCGTTTTCTGCTGTTTCAACCTGATAACCATCAGCTTTAAGGCATTCGGCGCAACCGTTTCTAATATTTCTATCATCATCAACAACTAAAATTCTTTCGTTTCCCATAATTTCCCCTTTTAATTAATTTTTTATTAAATCGATCGTAACTGCAAATTCTCATTTAAAAATAATTATATAATATAA
>JAGLHV010000128.1 GCA_023143305.1 bacterium
TATCCGGAGGTAATTATCGACATATTTTTCTTGCATAACAACATCCTCCTTTTTTTGGTGAACCTCGTTAGAAATCCGATGCGCTTGCGCATCAGCAGTCGCCTTTGGCATCTTATTTCTAACAGGGTGAAAATACCTATTAAAAACAAAAAACCAACGTCATCTCCCGCTCTCTTTTAAGAGAACTAAAAGATATTGACATTGGCTTACTCTGCAACTCCCAGCACTAATCTATCCGATTATTACTTCCAGAAAATTAATACCGATCCTTGTCTCAGTCTTCCAAATATTATTTTTGTTAACTATACTCTATAATAATAAAAAAAAATTGTCAACTATTTTTTTATGTTTTTAATTTATCTTCTAAATTCCGGTCTAATGTAAAAATAATAACTCTTTCTCCAGTTTTTGTGCTTATATCTGTATGCAAGCTCTTTATCTGACAACCTGTGATCTCCGAAATAATATTCTCCAATAAAAGTCTTGCACCCTCTAATAATTGAACGCGTGTCTTTTTTATCAGATCTGATCCTTCAGCAGTCTTGGCTAATTGTTCCTCAGCAGGCGTAAGAACACCTTTAAGCCGAACAAAAACCATATCCTTTATGATATAGGTCTTGGTTTCCATAGGTCCTCTACCCATATATTCCTTTTCAAACTTTATTATCGCTTCACTAATCTGGGCCTCGATTTGCCCTTTGGTCATATCAGACATTACCATAGCTCCTTTTTCTCCATTGCCATTTTTGTGTTTTATATTATAAATTATTCAACATTATAAGTCAACACTATCCCCAAACCCGTCTATTTAAGAATTAAAAGTGCACACCTTTGAGATATTCATTTTTAAGCTTCTGAATATCCAAAAGTTTACTATTTCTCCAAAATCTAAGTTTTTATATCTGTTTATTTAAATGCAAAAAACAAATTCCTTGAAAGAAAACATTAATATAGCAAAATGTTTTTTTAGGGAACTTTTTTTTAATTTTTTTGTCTAAATTAAAGAGAAGTAAAATAATAAAAATCAGAATAAAGTCTGACACTAACTATCAGAAATTACGGCTTGTAATTTTTTTTGCAAATAAGTATAATGAAGAACTCTTAAAATATCAAAAAAGGGTCTAAGCTTTTAATATTATTATGTATTTCTTATACCGGCAGAACAAAGGAAAAAAAACACCATAGAAATAATTAAAACTGAAATCGTTAGTCAGAACCAATAAAAGGATGAAAATTGCTGACTATTATTGCACCAAAGGTTGGATATCTAATTGAATTGGCCTACGGGATTTAACGGAATTAGGACTTCCTGCTTTTGGATAATTTTTGTAAAAAGGAAATTTAGTTATGTGGGAAAAAATTATAAGATATTGTTCCGAAAAGCATTTATTAGTTAACTTTATTATGCTTACTATACTGATTGGGGGAGTATTTTTCTGGCATCATACACCCAAAGAAGAACTGCCCAATATGGAGTTTGATTTTGTAAGAATATCTGCTTACTATCCCGGTGCCTCTCCCAGCGAAGTAGAACATTTCATCACCAAACCCATAGAAGATGCGATTAAAGGAATTGACGGGATTGATGAAATATCCAGCACATCCAATGAAGGGAGCTCCAGTATTTCTGTCCAGCTGGAACAAAATTACGCAGACAGGGATGAGTGTATCATTGAAATCCGCAATGCGGTAATGGACGTACGACTTCCAGATGAAGTGATAGATGAACCGCGCATTAGAGAATTTAAAACTTCTAAAAAAGCAATCATAGATATTGCCCTGTTTGATACCACCCAACATCTCTTAGATTATGACCAAAGAAAAAAGCTGCAAAGTTATGTTCGCGTATTGGAAAACCAACTGTTAGCCCTTCCCCAGGTAAGCGAAATAGGAAGAAGCGGATATCTTGATGAAGAAATTCAAATTCATGCTTATCCGGAAAAACTTATGCACTATAATATTTCATTTAATAAGGTACGGCAGGAAATCCAAAACAACAATGTGCGCCAGCCGGCAGGCAGTATTGAAGATAAAGAAGAATCAAAAGTAACCCTTTCCGCAGAACTGGACGACCCCAAAAAACTTAGTCAACTTGTTATTGAAGGTGGATTTGAAGGCCAGACAATAAGACTTAACCAGCTTGCCGATGTTAGCTATGCTTATGAAAAAAATAAAAATATTCTTAAAATCAACGGACATGAAGGTATTATCCTCAATGTTGTAAAAAGCAGTTCTTCTGGTATTTTAGAAAGTGTCGATGTGGTTAATAAAAAAATAAAAAGTTTCGCAGACAGTACCCTTAAAAACAGTGATATAAAAATAGTCCCTTTAGATGATGAGTCAATAACTGTCCGCAACCGGCTTTCCATAGTTCAAATTAACGGAGCTATAGGATTTATATTCATACTGATTATGCTTTTTATTTTTCTTGATTTTAAATCAGGCCTATACGTAGCCCTGGGTATACCTTTTTCCTTCTGTTTTGCTATGATTTTCTCTTCGCTTTTCGGTTTTACTATTAATAATATTACCCTGGCAGCGGTAATAATAGTTATGGGTATGGTTGTTGACGATGCCATAGTGGTTGCTGAAAATATTATCAGATTAAGAGCACAAGGTATTAATTTCCACGAGGCAACGGTAAGAGGAACATCCTATGTTCTTCTACCTATTATTGCCAGCATTATTACTACCTGTGTCGCTTTCATACCCCTGTTTTTCTTTCCGGGAAGGTTTGGCAAGTTTAACCAGGTTATTCCACCTATAATATTTCTTATGTTAGCTGGGAGTCTTTTTGAATCCATTTTTATTCTTCCTTCTCATATGAACATTCAGGTACCTCGCTGGCTCAGGAATGTATTTTCCCTGGGAATGCTTCCTCTAATTGATAAATATTATAAAAAAAATAAACCTATTCCGGAATTAAAGAATAAAAAAATTCATTGGTTTCACTCTGTTGAAGATGTGTACGGCAAAATTATGGAAAAAATATTGAAACTTAAACTGCTTATTTTCCTGATATTTATCGGACTTATGGTTTTTGCCGGATTTATTTTTATGACAAAAATGAAGTTTGTGATGTTTCCCAGGGAGGAAACTATGCAGGTCTCTCTTGTCGGTGAAGCCCACCCGGACACAAAACGCTATGAGACTGCCCGGATGGTACAACCACTGGAAAAAATGTTTTCTGAATATATTGGCAAAGAGGTTATCGGTTTTCGTACACAGATAGCCCGGAGCAGGCGCGGATCTGCTGTAGAAGAAAATAAAATGCGGATGCGCATTGAGCTTGTGTCTAAAGAAAAACGGGATAAATCATCCAAACAACTTATCGGGGAATGGAAGGAAAAAATGGCCGGGATTCCTGGTTTTACCAAACTTGATTTTCAAAAACACCGGTTTGGCCATGCCAGCGGAAGTCCTATTGAAGTAATTATTCAGGAAAATGACGACGAAGTACGGGAAAAAGTAGTAGCTATGATGGTTGAAAGTATGGAGGGCTTTTCCGCTCTGGATAATATTGAGGTTGATCGACCTCTAAAACGGCCTGAATATAAGGTAGACCTTAAGCGAAAACTGATCAAACGTCTGGGTATTAATCCCTCCAACATTAAGAATACCTTCCGGACTCTGCTGGAGGGCAATGTACTTTATGAAGTGTTTCACGAAGATGAAGAAATTAAGGTCCGCTTGACTGCGATTGAAGAGGCCAAAGACGACATAAAAAAAGTGCTTAATGTTCCTGTGGAAAATAAAAGCAATTATCTTGTTCCTCTTAAAAATATCGTTGACATTAAAAAAATTATTTCCCCAAATAGTATTTCACGTAAAAATTATATACGAACCACTACTATTGATGCTGATTTAAGTGAAAACACTGATCTAACCCCTGTTGAAGTTGCCGAGCATTTTGAAAAAAATGTCCTTCCGCAAATAATTTCCCAATATCCGACTGCAGGTATTGTCTTTGAAGGCGAGGTAAAAGAAACACGGGAATCGCAAAACTATTTTAAAATAGCCATTTTTATGGTACTTTTTCTCATTTATGTTGTTCTTTCTTTATTATTTGACTCACTGGTTAAACCTCTTCTGATTATGGTTTCCATCCCTTTTGGAATAGTGGGCATAATTTTCGCATTCTGGGCACATGGGATTACCCTGATAGGCTACTTCGCAGCTATAGGGGCACTGGGCCTTGCCGGCGTCGTGGTAAATGATTCTATTATTATGCTGGTTAAACTGGACAAGGAATATGACCGGGGGCAACATAGAGAATTATCCAATAAACAAATTGCCCACATTGCTAAAACCAGACTGCGGGCGGTCATTCTTACTACCCTGACCACTGTAGCCGGATTGTTTCCCACAGCATACGGTATAGCAGGATATGATGCCATGCTGGCGGATATGATGCTGGCTATGTCCTGGGGTCTTTTATTTAGTACTTTTATTACTCTATTATTAATTCCCTGTTTGTATGGATTTGTAAGGGATGTAAAACATAGGTTAATATACATAAAGAAATTTTTAGTATCCCGAAACTTATTTATTTTTTTGTTATTAATTCTTTGCAGCAGCGTTTTCCTTGAAGCGAAAGAAACAGACCAACCTAAGGTATTGCCTTTGCCTGAATTTGTTACCAGAGTCTGCACTAACGATATTACCTTTCAGGAAATTCTTATTGATCAACTGGCCATTACCTATACAAGTTTTTTAACCCTCCCGGTAAAAGACTGGATATTCTCACTGAAAAGTCAGCATGATACC
>JAGLHV010000129.1 GCA_023143305.1 bacterium
AAATCATCAATATGAGAAGCTTCTTCCGGTATCTGATCATAAAAAAACTCAATACGGGGAGTATGTCTTAGTCTCACCCTCCTCCCTATTTGCCGACGAATAAAAGAACTAGATACTTTTAAAATTTCAGCTGTTTCTTTTTTATTTTTTTCCGTACCGTAAACGCTATAATAAACTCTTGCCTCTTGCAAATCGTTACTAACTTTTACCTGGGTTATAGTTATAAACCCCAATTTAGGATTATTTATTTCCTTTCGAAGAATATTGTTTATTTCTTCTCGTAAAAGCTCACCCACACGTTGGGGTCTTTTAGACATTATTGCCCCTCTCATACATTCCACTATATTCAATACCTGATAATTCCAATTACAGGCTAAATCTAAATAATATATTTTTATAGTACACCCGGCGTTTCTTTCAATTCAAAAACTTCTACTATATCATTTACTTTAACATCCTGAAAATTTTCCAATACTATACCACACTCATATCCTGCTACCGTTTCACGAATATCTTCTTTAAAATGTCTTAAAGAGTTAATCTTGCCTTCATAAACAATAATATTATTTCTTAATAATCTCACCAGAGAATTTCTTAAAACCTTTCCTTCTTTTACATAACATCCGGAAATAATCCCCATTTTTGAAGCTTTAAAAATTTGCCGTACTTCTACTTTTCCTATAATAATTTCTTCTATTTGCGGTCCTAGCAATCCTTCCATTGCTGCTTTAATCTTCGCCACCAATTCATAAATAACTCTATAGGTTTTTATATTTACATTTTCTTTTTCTGCCAAAGAAATTACATTTTGCTCAGGACGCACATTAAAACCAATTATTAATGCATCTGAAGCCGCTGCTAAAAGCACATCCGCTTCATTGATTCCCCCAACCCCGCTATGTATTATAGCCAATTTTATTTCATCAGACTTTATTTTTTCTAAAGAGTCTCTTACTGCCTCTATTGACCCACGAACATCTGCTTTAAGAATTATTTTTAATTCCTTGATTTTTCCTTCTTCTATCTGTTGATGCAAATTTTCTAAACTAATATGTTTTTTCTTCTTTACCATATCTTCCCGATTTATATTCTGCCGCATCTGACTTATATATCGTGCTTTTTTATCTTCCTTTATTACCCTGAATCTATCACCAACATGTGGGATATCAACAAAACCCATTATTTCTACAGGAGTAGAAGGTGGTGCTTGTTTTATCTTTCTCCCATGATCATCCAACATTGCTCTAACTTTACCATAGGTCAATCCCACAATAAAAGAATCCCTTACTTTTAAAGTTCCTTTTTGGATTAATATAGTAGCTAAAATTCCTTTTCTGGGATCTAACCTTGCTTCAATAACGACACCTTGCGCAAATACGTCAACATCACTGACTAATTCTAATACCTCTGCTTCTAAAAGGATCATTTCCAATAAATCGTTTAGACCTGTTTCTTTTTTTGCTGAAACTTCAACAAAAACCGTTTTACCACCCCATTCTTCGGAAAGCAAATTTAAGTTAGCTAAATCTTGTCTTATTCTCTGAATATTCGCTGTTGGTAAATCTATTTTATTCACAGCAACAATAATAGGAACCCCTGCCGCCCGTGCATGATCTATTGCTTCCACCGTCTGCGGCATTACCCCATCATCAGCAGCAACCACTAAAATAACAATATCTGTAATCTGCGCACCCCTGGCACGCATTGCAGAAAAAGCTTCATGTCCCGGAGTATCCAGAAAGACAATATCACCTTTATCTGTTTTTACTTTATAAGCTCCTATATGTTGGGTTATATTGCCGGCTTCTTTCTCCACAATTTTTGACTTTCGAATAGCATCCAATAATGAGGTCTTTCCATGATCAACATGTCCCATTATAGTAACCACCGGAGAACGTGACTTAAGTAGAGAAGCATCTTGTTGCTCTTCTTCTGATATTTCTTCACCATAAAGAGGAATGATCTCTGCTTCATATCCAAACTCTTCAGTTATCAAAGATACTATTTCTAAATTTAAGCGCTGATTTATAGTAGCTAAAATATTCAATGACATTAATCTTTTAATTAAATCACCCACCCCTATTTGCAACTTTTCTGACAGGATTTTAACAGTAACAAATTCATTTATTTTAATTTTTGGTTTTTGTCCTGTTTTAGCTTGAGGAGTTTCTGTTATAATTTTTTCTTCTGCTATTGTTTCTTTCACTAAAGATTTATCTTCGGAAGGCAAAATACTCTTTTCTTTTCTTTTTATTGTTTTTTTTGTTTTATTTTCGGTTTTCTCTTTTTCTGTTTTTTTCTTTTTATCTTTTTTAATCTTTACTGCATTTTTAGAAACAGGTTTAACTGTTTTTTTCTTTTTTACTATTTTTTCTTTTTTAACTTTTGATTTAACTTTCTTTTCAGTTGTTGCTTTTTCTTCTTTATTTTTTGTTTTCTTCTTTACTTTAGCAGAGGCAATCTTTGTTTCTTTTTTTTCTTCTTTCTTTTTAGAATTACTTTCCCCAATAGACTTCGCATTGGTTTTTTTCTTAACACTCATTTTTTTCCCACCTCATTTCTAAGATTCTAAAAAGAAACAACAGCTCCCTTTAAAATCATTCTTTTTTCATTGCCTTCTTGGCCGCTTTATGTATTTTCTCTGCCATTTTAGGCCCAATCCCCTGAAGAATTGTCAACGCAGAAGCAGGAACATTGACAATACTCTTCAATGAATGAAATCCCCCGCTATATAATGTTTTTGCCTTTTTTTCTCCAATCCCGGGTAATGAAGAAATTTCTTTCAATCCCAAAGCTATGGTTTCCTTCTTTTGAGACTCACTTTTTATATCTACATGCCAGCCGGTCAACCTTGCTGCCAAACGAACATTTTGTCCCGACTTACCAATAGCAAGCGATAACTGATCATTAGCAATTACGACTTCTGCTTTTTTATTTTCGTTGTTTATTGTTACTTTAAGAACCTTAGCCGGACTCAAAGAATTTCCTATATAAACAACAGAATCATCACTCCAATTAATCATATCAATTCGTTCACCGCGTAATTCATCAATAATTGCCCTAATGCGTGAACCTTTTACTCCTACACATGCTCCTACTGGATCGACTCTGCTATTATGAGAAAAAACAGCTACTTTCGCTCTTACTCCCGGATCCCTAACTATACTTTTTATTTCTACTGTTTTATCATATACTTCAGGTACTTCTAATTCAAATAATTTTTTAATTAATTCCGGATGAGTCCGCGAAACTAAAACCTGCGGCCCTTTTGAAGTCTTAGTTGCGCTCACCACATATACCTTTACCCTCTCTCCTATATGATGACTTTCATTTTTTACCTGTTCCCGGGAGGGCAAAATTGCTTCGATTTTCCCTAAATCAATAATAACATTCTTATTTACAAAACGTTGAACAACACCATTAAGCACCGTTTTTTCTTTTTCCCTCATTTCATTATATAAATTTTCCCTTTCCTTCTCGCGAATACGTTGAATAATTACTTGTTTGGCTGTTTGAGCAGCAATTCTGCCAAAATCATCTGTTTCAATTTTTATTTTTATCTCCGCGCCCAATTCAATATTAGATTTTATTTTTTTCGCTTCAGAAAAAGCAATTTCACAAGCCGCATTCTTAACTTTTTCTACAACTTTTTTTACTACCCATGCTTCAATTTCTCCGGTATTAAGATCTACTTTCGCTTCCACATCCTGTGTTTTACCTGAATGCTTACGGAAAGCAGATATTAACGCTGTCTCAACCATTTTTAATAACTCTTCTTTTTTAATCCCTTTTTCTCTTTCAATTTGCTCTAAAACAGGCAAAAGTTCCTGCTCCATAATATTCCTCCCAACAGCTAAATAATATATACCACCTAATTTGTTTTATCAAACAACCTATTAAATTAAATTTCCAAAAATAATCGAGCCTTAGCTATTTCCTCTAAAGGGATAGTGAGACATTCCCCCTGCTCGTTTTCTATTTTAATTATTCCTTCTTCGCAACCTATTAATTTTACTGTAAAATGTCTCTGATTATTCATAGGTTTATAAGTAGTAATTTTAATCCTATGTCCTAAAAATCTTTTAAAATCTTTCTCCTTCTTTAATACCCGGTCCAATCCGGGAGAAGAAACTTCCAGAAAATAATCAGAAGGAGTAAAATCTATTTCTCCAAGCAATTCCTTTAATTCTTTACTAACCTTTTCGCAATCACTTAAATCTACTCCACCTTCTTTATCAATAAAAACCCGTAACAGCCACTTATTTAATTTATGATATTGAACATCCACTAATTCCATCTCGTTTTTTTCTACTACCGGATTAATAATCTTTTCTATTATTTCTTCTATCTTTTTCACTTCTTTTGTTCCCTCAAATAACAAAACCGTTTAAAAAATATATCCTACCCAAAAAAACAAAAAGCGGGCTATTTGCCCACTTTGATATTTTATAACATATTTTCAAAATCATTGCAAGCTTTTTTTATCTCAAGTAGTATCACCAATTATTCTGACTTTTACTTTTTAAGCACAGTGTTTTTCCGCGGATATAATAAAATGCATATTTTAGTGAAAACATTCGTAAATAATACGGAACAATATAAATACTAAAAAAAATCAACTTTCCCGCAGCTTACTGCGGGAAATTAAACCCCGAACCCTTCGACTCCTTACGACAAAGCTCATGATCAATTCAACTACAGAGTTTTTGTCAGCGTATCTGAAAAATCTCTAAGTCTCATTGAATCAAAGAA
>JAGLHV010000013.1 GCA_023143305.1 bacterium
AGAAAGATCCGCCTTACAGACTGGTAGATAAGGCGGGAAATTTGAATTTGGAAGTTTGCTTATTTGTGTTTATGACAATGTATGACGCAACTATTTGTGACACAGTATTTATGAGTAAGGAAAATTATTACAAATGAAAAAAAATATTTAAATTTTTGTAAAATGGGATTATTTTTTTTGGTTTATGTCGGATTTATGTTTATTTGTAGTGTTAAAGTTTGGTCTGGTACATTGATTACTATTGATTCGGTAACCTATGATGGGGGTGGTAATGACGCTGCGTATGGAGTGTCAACAGCTAGTAATAATAATATTATTGTCACAGGAAGAAGTTTTAATGGTGTAGATGAAGATTATTTTACTATAAAATATGATAGTAATTTAGTGGTTATTACTTCGGCGGTGCATGATGGTAGTAATAATGATTATGCGCGGGGAGTGGCGATAGATGGCAATAATAATATAATTATTAGCGGATATAGTAACAACGGAGCAAATAATGATTATTTTACCATAAAATATGATACTAATTTACTCGTTATTAGTTCGGTGGTTTACGATGGTGGTAGCAATGATTTGACATCTGGAGTGACAACAGATGGTAATAATAATATTATTATTACTGGAGACCGTTGGAATGGAGCAAATGAAGATTATTTTACCGTAAAATATGATAGTAATTTAATGGTTATTTCTTCAGCAGCCTATGATGGGGGTGATAATGATAAAGCATATGGCATAATTACGGATGGTAATAATAATATTATAGTTACCGGATACAGTAATAATGGAGTCAATAAAAATTGGTGTACCATAAAATATAATAATAATTTAGTGGTTATTTCTTCGGTAACTTATGATGGAGGTGATACTGATGAGGCACGCGGAGTGGCGACAACAGATGATAATAATATTATTGTTATTGGAAAAACTTTCAACGGAGCAAATAATGATTATTTTGCCGTAAAATATGATGCTAATTTAGTGTTTATTGCTTCGGCAGCTTATGATGGAGGGGATCTTGATGGGGGGTTGGGAGTGACGACAGATGGTAATCATAATATTGTTGTTACTGGATACAGTTGGAAAGGAACAAATTATGATTATTTTACCATAAAATATGATACTAATTTACTCGTTATTAGTTCAGCAGTCTATGATGGAGGTAATGATGATGTGGCATTGGAAGTGACGACAGATGGTAATAATAATATTATTGTTGTTGGAAGAAGTTCTAATGGAGGAAATGAGGATTATTTTACCATCAAATATCTTGGATCCCCTCAAGTGTTTTCTCTTTTTCCTTTTTTTGCCTGTCCCGGAGAAACATTAGATATTGTTGTTAACGGTATAAATTTTTATAATGGGGCTGATATTATGTTTAGTGGCACAGGAATAACTATAAATTCGGTTGATTTTATTAGTGCTACTCAATTGAGAGCTAATATTACCATTGATGATAATGTTTTTTCCGGCACCAGGGATATTACGGTGGCTAATATTGATGAAGCAACAGGGATATTGGCAGGAGGATTTGAAATCAGGGGAAACATTAGTTATCAGGAGGAAGATGATTCTCGTTTTGTTAAACTAACCCCTAAGATAATTACGCCTAACGGGGATGGAATAAATGATGTAGCTAATTTTATTTTTACCAATCCTAATAACGAAACAGTTGAAGGAATGATATTTGATTTATCGGGCAGTGTGGTGAGGGATAACTTACCATCAAGTAGTATTACATCTTTAACATGGGACGGCCGGGATAATAGTGGGTGTATTGTAAGCGGAAAGGTATATATATATCAGATTAAAGTAGATGGTAAAGTATTTAACGGGACTGTTGTGGTGGCGAAATAGATAAAGATGGTTAAAAGAAAAAGATAGGCACAAAGGCATCAAGGCACAGAGGCACAAAGTTAAAAGAAAGAGATAAAAGACGGTAAATAGCGAGTGGCAAATTTGGTTGTAGTTGCTCAAGGAATTTGTACTGAGTGTAATCGAAGTATTGAATGAGGATGTTTGAGATTTCGAAGTTGGTATTTTGAAGTTTGAATTTGGGATTTGGGAGTTTGAAAAAATAGTCAAACACAATTTATGACAATGTATGGCGCGAACAAATTTTCCCCCTTTGAAAAAGATGGTTAAGGGGATTTAAATAAAAGGCAAATACTAAATTTAAAACACATTTTGTCTTTATTTTTTCTGATTTTTGTGATATGTTTAAAAAAGAGAAGGCAGGATAAAAATATAGAAAGTGTTCATTATTTCAGGACAAGAGAAAAAAAAGCGAAGCAGAAAATAAATTGGGTGGTCCTCTTAAAAAAGGAGAAAAAAATGAATTTTCTTAAAACAAACAGCAAAAAACATGTTTTGACAATAGTTTTAGTTGCGCTGTGGTTTTTATGTAGTTGTTCAAATCCGGAAGATGATTTGTATAATGACATGGTAGGAGAGTTAAAAGAAGTAATTAAGCACAATCCCAATGATGCAGAGGCTCACTATGAGCTTGGTTTTACTTATTACGAAAGAGGATTATCTGAAAAGGCGATAGAGGAATATAAAGAAGTGTTGAGAATTAATCCAGATAATGCACGAGCGCATTATAACCTCGGACTGATTTATTATGATAAGGGTTTATATGATGAAACGATAGCTGAATATAAAGCAGCGATAAGGATAAATCCTCATGATCCGGATGTGCATTATAATCTTGGGTTGATTTATGGGGAAAAAGGTTTGGAGAAGGAGGAGATAAGGGAATATAAAGAAGTGATCAGAATAGATCCTTATTTTATAGATGCACGTTATAGTCTTAGCTTGGCTTATTTAAAGAAAGGGTTCTATGATGGGGCGATAGCTGAATATAAAGTATTAATAAGCATAAAGCCTGATTATATAGATGCACATTATAATCTTGCCCTGGCTTATTTAAAGAAAGGTTTGTATGAGGAGGCGATAAGGGAATATAAAGTTGTAACCAGTTTAAATCCTAATTATATGGAGGCACATTATAATCTTGGGGTGGTTTATTTGCAATTAGGTAGACAAAGGGAAGCACTTAATGAATATAAGATATTGAAGGATCAGAACAAAGAGTTAGCCAAAAAACTTTTTAATGGTATTAATAAATAAAAAAACAAGTAATTTGAATATCCTGCTTATTTTTTTCTAATAAAAATTCTACGAAAAATAAGGTAATTTTAAGTGGATATCTTTCCAGATATAAAGATATTCCATACACAGGTATACCGCAGTGTTTTTGTCGTATTTTCTTATCCAGTGTAACATTTTTGAGTAAATTTCTTTACGCATAAAATCAGGATAACGCATCTTTTTGTCCCCGGGATGGATGAGTAATTCACCATTAAGAATCTTACTGTTTATGAATCTGTTTTCAATTACCGGTTTAAGTGTTCGATGAAATCTTAAACTGCCTATGCTTATCCATGCAATATTTTTTTCTGCATAACGATACATCTTTTCAATAACATCCTGATAGTCCTTTTCCCATGTTTCATAGTAAATTACCGGGTCAAAATGAAAACCAACTCTAAATCCTGCTTCAGTCAATTTTTTTGCAGATTTGAGCCTTTCTTCCAGTGAAGGAGTAAAATGTTCTTCGGAATCTATTATCTTTTGAGGATTTATAGACCAGGAGATTACAATATGTGGCGTAGGCTTAAAGTTCAAAATATTAGCAATATTGGTGCTTTTTGTTTTGAATTCCAGAATATATTCTGTTTGGTTGAAAAAAGGAATCAGTAGTTTTGAATATCCGGTAATATCATCCAGGGCAAGTGAATCGGTAAATTCGCCGGTCCCGATTCTTTTTTGGGCTATTTTGGTATGATTTAATAATAATTGCAGGTTTCCCAAAATCCCTTCTATGTTTACCGGTATGAGTATTCCGGGAAAGTTTGTATAATGCTGGAGATAACAGTAAGTGCAGTCGTAGGGACAGCCAAAACCTAAATTGAAAATGTAATATCCACAGGATACGACTTTTTTTGTACAGGGGCAGGGTTTTAATATATCATAATTTTCTTTTATAAGAAAAAGTTCATCTTTTTTTAGTGAAGTACTGCTTTTTTTGTTTTGGTGTTGAAAATCTTTTACTTTAGTAATAATTTCGGGTTTGATTTGCGGAAATTTTTTTAAGATTTCCTGGGTAAGAGGATAATTTAAACATTCTTTTTCGATATAAATAGATTTTGGCCTAAATTTTCCGGAATAAACATATTTTTTATCTGTTTTTTGGGGTTTTAACGGAGGCAGAAATATTTCATAATTTTTAATAGGTTCATTTTTAATTGTTTTAGGATATCGCAGTTGTAAAAGAATTTTTTTAAAGGTTGTAAATCCGGCTTTTTGTTTAAATAAATACGATTTTATTGCGCTAATATTTAAAAATTGTGGGATGGTGAGGTTGTTTTTTTTTAAAATTTCAAAGATTAACCTTATAATTTCGTTTTGTTTGTTTAAACCCAAAGGGATGGGAAGTTTTTCTTTAATCAGTTTCTCAATTTCTTTTTTGATTGTGTTATTTTGGGTAATTGTATTTTTTTGCCAGGGCAAGGTAGTGTTCTCCTTCTTCTTTTTTATTATGCTTCAGGCATCCTTTTCCGTAAATAATGCATTTGCGCTGCAGTTCTTTAATAGTTATTTTTAATTTTTCATTTTTCAGGGTTATTCCGGGATTATTTAACAATTTTTCCAGAGAATAAATTCTGAATTTATCCATACAGGGAAATTTTTGCGAAAGTTGACTGAAATGGCCGCCTTGTTTAATAGTTAATATTTGGGGGATTAACAATACCGGAAAAATAGCAGTAAACCTGAGCCAGAGGTCATAATCTTCACAAACCAGAAGATTTTGATCAAAAAGGCCGATAAAGTCAAATAAATCTTTTTTTATCATTACAGTCGAGGGGCTAATAGCACAAAGTTTTAATGATTGTGGGAAAACATTACCCTGCTGTTTTTTATGAATTTTCCTGGGATTTAATATTTTAGCATTTTTATACCATAATTCTTCGGTGTGTGATAAAAGATATTGATGGTTTTCCGTCATTGTTTTATATTGAATGGCTAATTTTTCTTTTTTCCATGTATCATCTGAATCAAGGAAAGAAATAAAAGGGGCTTGTGCTAATTTTATTCCCCTGTTTCTTGCTGAAGAAACCCCCTGATTTTTTTGGTAAAAATATTTAATTTTTTGATTATTAAAAGATTTAACCATCTCCCGGGTGTTGTCTGTTGAACCATCATCAATAATTAAAAGTTCAAAATCTTGTAAAGTCTGGTTTAATACTGACTGAAGGGCAATTTTTAAGAATTCCTGCCGGTTGTAAGTGGGTATGATTACCGATATAAAGGGTTTCATTTTTTATCCTGTAAATTTAAAAATAGATTTATTTTCTATTGTATTCTTTTTGTTTTTATTGTCAACAAATTTATTGTTCTGTTTCTTTTAAGTCTGAACAATTAAATTCTTGAAAGGAATAGTTAATTATAGTATAATTTTTAAGACTTTAAAAGCCAGAAAAAAATTAGAGGACAAGCTTCTCGGGAAAGCAACAGAAATAAAAAATCTATTTTGCAGAAGTCTAATATTATATTAGGAAAGGAAGGCAAATTAAAATGGGAAAAACAGCTTTAGTTTTAAGTGGTGGAGGAGCAAAAGGCTCTTTTCAAGTAGGTGTTCTTGATTATTTGCTTAATGAGAAAAAGATGGATTTTGATATTGTTTGTGGGGTATCGGTAGGAAGTTTGAATGCTTCTATGGTAGCCCAGGGTGATTTTCCGAAATTATTAGAGTTGTGGGAAGGCATAAAATCCAACCGGGATATTTATAGAAAGAAATTTCTGGGAATTTTAGGAGGATTGTTGGGTAGTCAAAGTATGTACAGTAATAAACCTCTCCGGAAAAAAATAGATAAATATGTAAATCCTGATAAAATCAGAAAAAGAGGTAAAGAATTAAGGATAGGAAGTGTATCTCTGCAGACTACAAAATATATTTCCATTGACCAGAATAATAAAGATTTAAAAGAATGGATTTTAGCCAGCACATCTATTCCTGTAGCTTTTCAACCCCCTTTTATGAATAATGAACAAATTGTTGATGGTTCAATAAGGGATATTACCCCACTTTCTACGGCCATAAAGTTAGGTGCGGAAAAAATTATTGTGGTGTTAGCTTCGCCTGGAGAAATGTCTTATAATCCTAAGCATTATAAAAATTTAATTTATATTGGAATAAGAAGCCTGGAAATTATTCTTGCGGAGATATACGAAAATGACCTTAAAGTTTCCAGAAAAGTTAATGACAGCGTTCGCTTATGGAAGAGAATTATGAATAAAATGGAAGGGGAAGATGATTTATGTAAGGATATGAATATTTCTTTTAATAAATATCGAGAGGTTGAAGTAATCAGTATTATGCCTCAAAAGCAGGTTATTGACACCTTGGAATTTAATCCTGTAAAAATAAAGGAAGCTATTAATTATGGGAGGGAAATGGCGCAAAACATTATTCCTTGAAATTAAACAGGAAAAATACATTTTAAATTTTTCCGAAAAGCTTGATTCTAAATTCTATATTGAAGGAAATAAATAGTTGGGAATTTTTTGGGAGTATTTTCTTTCGTATGAATCTTCCGACATAATCAGACATAACAAGTAAGACTAATTTCAATCTGGGTTTTGCCTGAAATTCAGAGGAATTTGGGGATCAGCAGCCGGTGTTTTATATTTGACAAATTTGATATAATGGTATAAAATGCAAATATGTTGTTTTAAGTAAAAAACGTTAAAATCAGAATTAATGAAAGTAGAAATATTTTAGAAATGTTTAATTATTTTTGGAAATGAGTAGAGGAGGGACAGATGTATTTTAAAAAAAAGGGGAAAAGACACATCTGTAAAATAATATGTGTTTTACTAAGTATCAATTTTTTGTGGGGTTGTTCAAGATCGGAAGAGAGTTTACAAAATAAAAATATAAAAAAATTAAAAAAAGAAATAAGGGTAAACCCCGAGTCTGTAGATGCACACTATGCCTTGGGATGTATTTATATAAAAAAAGGCTTAAATGACCTGGCAATAAAAGAATTTGAAAAAGTGTTAAATATTAATCCCCAACATGCAAAAACTTATTATTGCCTTGGGGATATTTATGATCAAAAAAACATAAATGATAAAGCAGTGGAAATGTTTAAAAAATCAATAAAAAATGATCCTGAATGTGAAGAAGCTTATTATAAGTTAGGGATGATTTATAAAAAAAAAGGACTTTATTGGAAGGCAATGCAACAATTTAAACAGGCAATAATGAATAAATATGATTATGCAGGGCCACATTATGAGTTAGGTTGGATTTATAATCAAAAAGGTTCTAGAGAAAGAGCAATGGAAGAGTTTAATGATGCAGTGAAGATTGATTCCAGTTATGCTAATCAACCTTATCCGACAAGCAAGATGATTGATGACAAAACTGTTTTATTTGATGAAGAAATAGAAAATTATAAAGAAAGAATCCGGATTGACCCTGGGAATCTAAATCTTCATTTTGATTTAGGTGGGGCTTATGTAGAGAGAGGTCTATATGACCAGGCGGTGGGAGAATATATAGAAGCGATAGTCATTGACCCTGATTTTGCGGATGCTCATTATAATCTTGGTGTTGTTTATGAAAAAATGAAGCAATTTGAAGAAGCAGTATGGGAATATAAGGAAGCACTTATGCTTAAACCAAAGGATCCGATTGTTCATTATAGTCTGGGAGTAGTTTATAATGAACAGGAGTTATATGATTTAGCAATAGAAGAATTTTTGGAAGCAATTAAGCTTGATACTGAAAATGAAAAGTTTTATTGTAATTTGGGGGTAATTTATGTTAATAAGGGTTTGTTAGATAAAGCCGAAGAAGTATATAAGAGAGCCTTAAAAATTAATCGTTTTTTTACAGAAGCTCATTATAATCTCGGAGTGGTTTATAATAAAAAGAAGTTATATCTTGAAGCAATAAAAAAATTCAAAGAAACAATCAAGCTTAAACCGAATAATGTAGATGCCCATTATAATCTTGGGGTAGCTTATTATGAACAGGACTTGTATGGCCTGGCAATAAAAAAATATGAGGAGACATTAGCTTTGAAATCAGATTATATGAAAGCTCGGTATAATCTTGGATTGATTTATTATAAGAAAAAATTATATAAGCAAGCAATAGAAGAATGCAATAAAGCAGTGGAAATTGAATATGATAGTGCAGATACCCATTTTATTCTTGGATTAGTGTATTTAGAAATGGATAAAGAGGAAGAAGCACTTAAAGAATATGAAATACTGAAAGAGTTAGATGAAATAGTAGCTCTTAAACTTTTAAATGAAATTGATAAGAAAAAACAAAAAAAAATGCATGGAGAGTAGTTGCTGATATCGTATAAAAGTGTTTTTTAAATTTATTTGGCTTAATGAAACAATAAAGGCAGCAAAAAGTTTAATAATACCATTGATAAATGAAGAGAGCAAGAAGGGATAAACTGTTCAAATGGAAAGAAAAAATTATATGGTGAAAGTAGTTTTAATTTTAGTGGGGAGTATTTTTTTATGCGGATGTTCGAAGTCGGAGGAGAGTTTACAGAACAAAGCGATAAGTAAGCTGGAAAAAGAGATAAAAAGGACCCCTGATTCAGTAAATGCCCACTATAATCTTGGGGTAGTTTATTATAAAAAGAAATTATATGATAAAGCAAGGGATGAATTTGAAAAGACAATAAAGATTGATTCTAATTATTGGAAAGCTCATTTTAGTTTGGGGGAAGTTTATCAACAGAAAGGTTTGATTGATAAGGCAATAGAAAGTTTCAAGGAAGTAATAAAAAATAACCCTGATTTTACAGGATCTTATTATAATCTGGGAATAATTTATAAACAGAAAGAGCTTTATTGGAAGGCAGGAAAGGAATTTGAGAAAGCAATAAAATGTCAATATGATTATGCCCCGGCTCATTATGCCTTGGGATCTATTTATGCTCTGGGGGGATTTAAAGATAAAGCAATAGAAGAATTTGATATAGCGGTGAGCATTAATTCTGATTATGCAAATTCTCCTTATACCTTTAAAAAAGTTGACGAAAACGAAGGAATTTACAATGAAACCATAGAGAAATATAAACATAAAATCAAATTTAATCCTGAAGATGAAAATCTCCATTATAATTTAGGAGAAAGTTATGCAAAAAAAGGATTGTATGACCAGGCAATAAAAGAATATGCTGAGGCAATAAGACTTAAACCTGATTTTGCCGAAGCTTACTATAAGTTGGGAATTAGTTATGAAAAGCAAGGACAATATGATCAGTCGATAGCTGCATATAAAGAAGTACTTGTGCTCAAACCGGATGATGAACGGGTCCATTATAATCTTGGAGTAGTTTATTATCAGAAAGGGTTGTATGATAAGGCAAGGGGGGAATTTGAAAAATCGCTTGAAATGGATTCTAATAACGAAAAAACATATTATTATAGGGGAATGATTTACGATGAACAAGGTGCTTATGGGCAGGCAATAAGAGAATACGAAAGAGCAATTGGCTGTAATTTTTATTTTGCAGAGGCTCAGTATAAGCTGGGATTGATTTATTATAAGCAGAAATTATACGATAAAGCAATTGAAGCTTTTGAAAAGGTGATAAGAATTGACCCTGATTTTACAGAAAGCTATTATTATGTAGGGTTAATTTATATGAAAAGAAGTTTATACGATAAAGCAATGGAAAAATTCAGAGAAATAATTGAGATTAAACCGGATAATATCGATGCCCATTATAATTTAAGTTTAGCTTATTATAAAAAAGGATTGTATGAGCAATCCTTAGAAATTTGTAGAGAAGCAATAAAAATTAAATCAGACAATGCAGATGTTCATTTTGTTTTAGGTTTAGTCTATTTGAAATTGAATAAAAAGGAAGAAGCAACAGGGGAATATGAAATATTAAAAGAATTAGATAAAAAGTCGGCTGGTAAACTTTTAAAAGAGATAAATAGAAAAAAATAAATATTTTTTTGCAGTAACTCTCCAAATATGCTTGGTATTATGGTAATACCATTTTTAAAGCTCCGGGATACACCTCAAATTCAGCGGGTAATTTTCCTCCTACATCATCTCCATCTATCTGGATAGGAATGTATTTTTTATAAGACATAATATTTTATACTTGACAAATCTACCATAGTTGTATAAAATACAGGATGTCATCCTGTAAAAACGACACAAAAGGTGGAAAAAAATGAGTTTTTTAAAAACTTTGGGTAAAATAAGTGCCGGTTTAATTAGTAATTTGTATGATCAAAATAAAACTATTTTTAGTATTACCGATGCTCAGTTAATTACCGGTAAGAATTACAATGAAGTTACGGATTTATTAGCGGAGTTGGTGCGCAGAAAAATAATTGCTCGTTTAAAAGCCGGGAAATTTTTAATTATACCTCAGGAATTAGGTAACTTAAAACAGCAGTACATCGGGAATTGGTATGTAGCAGCTCGGGAAGTAGTTAATTCTCCGGATTATTATGTTGCTTTTTATAGTGCTATGCATTATTGGGGAATGTTGACACAACCGGTGGTTAAATTTTTTGTAGTTACTCCCAAAAGGCAAACTGTTCCCATACAAATGAAGGATAAATTGTTTTTTGTTTTCGTAAATAAAAGATTTATTTGGGGAATTAGGGAAGAATGGGTAACTAAAATCGAAAAAGTGAGAATATCTGATTTAGAAAAAACCATTGTTGATGCTTTGGTTTTTCCTCAGTATTGTGGGGGTATCTCGGAAATTGCTAAAGGAATCTGGTTGGTAAAGGATAAAATTGATTATAATAAATTAAATAAATATGTGAGTAAATATAATAAAAATATAGTTGCCAAAAGATTAGGATATATTTTAGAGATTCTTAAAATTAATCAGCCTTTTTTAAGTACAGAATTAAAAAAATATATCAAAAATCGTTATGATTTGTTTGACCCTACTTTGACAACAAAAAGAATTAGTAAGAATAATTGGCGATTGATTGATAATGTAGGGCAAAAACAAATTCTTAATTTAATCTGGCATTAATAATCATGATTAGTTATTACAAAATTCAAAAACTATCTACTGAATTACAAGTTCCGGAAGAGATATTTATTTTCAGGAAAAAATTGTTTTTCGCGGGGGGACTGCGTTAAAAAAAATTTATTTTCGGAACTATCGTTTTTCAGAGGATTTAGATTTTTTGTTACCGTATAAAGAAAATCTTGCGGAAATTGAATCTAAATTAGACCAATGTTTATTAAAAATTAATGCCGATTACCCGGTTAAGTTGGATAAACGTTTCGAATATAAGAAAGATAGGCTACAATTTTTTATTCTCTATGATTTGATTTCAGAGATTAAGGCTATTAAAGAGTTAAAAATAGATGTTTTAAAAGATAATCATATTCCTTCTTTTCAACCAAAAAAAATATTATTTAGCTATCACGAATTTAAAAAAGAGGACCTTTATCTTGGGACTTATGATTTGGAATCTATAGTCGGTGATAAAATAGGTAGAATTTTAGATGTAGTAGATGAACCGCGTGATATTTATGACCTTTGGTATCTTTTGAAATTAGAGCTTAATGTAGCAAAGATAAAAGAAGAATTTAAAAAAAGATATACTTGTGACATTTATATTGCTAATCTTTTAAGTGAGATTAAAAAAGAGAATTATAAACGAAATTGGCAGATTAGGTTGGAAAAACAAATTACAAATCTGCCTGGATATAATGTAATAATAGAAGAATTGGAAATGATGGTTAAAACAAAATTGACAGACAGAAAGAAGTAAATTTTGTATGAAATATTCTAATTTATGTAAAGTAACAGAGGATGCACTTCATATGTTTAACGGTTATTTTTCTATCCGGGTAATATCATTTTGAGGGCTCCGGGATACACCTCAAATTCAGCAGGTAATTTTCCTCCTACATCCCCATCTATCTGAATAGGAATATATTTTTCTTCAGAACTATAAATTTTAAATTTTTTTGCTTTAAACGAAAGTATGTTTTTGTTTTTAGAAGAAGACTGTTTAGTTACTAAGTTAAAGAAAAAGGACAATAATGCTTTACGGCTCCTATTTTTTAATAAGCAAACATCCAGAATTCCGTCGGACATACTTGCATGGGGGAAAAAGGTGAATTTCCCTCCGTAATGCTTAGCATTACAAACAATGGCCAGGAAACATTTTTCAGGTATTTCGTTATCTTTTTGGACATAAAAAGGAGAAGGATTGTATTTAATGAAATCATAAAAACCCTGGAGAATAAAGGCCTTTGCCCCTAAAATGTTTTTTAATCCCGGGGCTACCCGCTCAACTACTTCGGCATCAAAGCCAATTCCGGCCATAGAAATAAAATAATGGATATTCTCAGGCTCGCTTATTTTACCAAGGTCTAATTCTTTAGTTCTGGCTTTAAGAATAATTTCGCAAGCAGCAAGAGGGTTTTGAGGAATACCTACTTCTAAGGCAAAGACATTGGTTATACCTAAGGGAATAAAACCAAGCGGAATATCATTGGATTGTTTGGGGTTAGGGGAAGCGTTTTTTATTGCTTTTATAGCCAGATTTAATGTGCCGTCGCCTCCTCCGACAACGAGCAGGTCGTAATTTTTTTTGGAAGCTGTCTGAAAAGCGATTTTTTCAATTTGAATAATGTCATTAGTTTCAGAAACATCTAATTTATTGTTTTTGCTTAAAATTTCTTTTATTTTCGGCAAATATTTTTTTGCTTTTTTCCCCCCGGAAAAGGGATTAATGATCAATTTAATGCGCATTTTAAGTCCTTTCCTTTTTTTATAAAACCTAATATATCAAAAGAACCGATAAAAAGTCAATGGAATAAGAAAAAAAGAAGAAGGGGTTACTTGAAATATTTTTTTATATAATGTAAAATAAATTGTATCCTGAATGTTTTATGTAGAATAATAACAAGGAATAATATATCAAAGGAGATAACAAATGAATATAGAAATGCTTAGTCAGTTTTTTTTATGGTGTTCAATTATAAATTTGGTGGCCTCCTTACTGGTTTTTTTAGTACTGATGATAGGCAAAAACCGAGTATATAGAATACATAGCAAACTTTTTAATGTGTCGGAAGAAAAAGCTGCTGAA
>JAGLHV010000130.1 GCA_023143305.1 bacterium
GCCTTAGGCAGAGTAAAACTAAAAACAGAACCCTGTCCTAAAATGCTTTGTACAAAAACTTCTCCCTGATGAGCTTGAATAATGTGTTTAACGATAGCCAATCCCAATCCTGTTCCCCCTAATTCCTGGGAACGGGATTTATCTACCCGGTAAAATCGTTCAAAAAGCCGGGGAATATGTTCCTGAGCAATGCCGGATCCGGTATCAGCAATATTTATTTGAATAAAACCATCTTTTTCATTAACTGAAATAATAATATTCCCCTTCTCAGGTATATATTTGATGGCATTATCAATAAGATTGAATAAAACCTGGGCAATTCTTGTTTCGTCAATTAAAAGAGAATCCAGCTTTTCAGGAATATTTGTTTTAATAGTAATGGATTTATCCCGGGCTTGTTTATTCAATCTGGAAACAACGCCTTTAATTATGGGAGCAATAGCACAGAGTTGTAAATTCATTTTGAATTTACCTGATTCTATCCTGGATAAATTAAGCAAATCGTCAATCAATCTTGCCAGGCGGTCGATATCAGTATAAATTATTTTTAAAAAATCTTTAGCATTATTTTTATCTTCCAGTGCTCCATCCAATAATGTCTCTGCATAACCTTTAATGCTGGCTACAGGGGTCCTTAATTCGTGGGAAACATTAGCTACAAAATCCTTACGGATTTTTTCCAGCTCTCGCAAACTTGTTATATCATGAAATACTAAAACAGCCCCTTCTGTCTCATTTTCCCGAACCACCGGTGTTGCATGAATTAACAAAATCTTTTCTTCCGGGAATAAAACAGATATTTCGCGGGATTCAACCCCCTGTTTTAATTTTAATGTATTATCAACTATTTCCTGAATTTCGATGTTACGAAGTATTTCCAATGGTTTTTTATTTACAAATTCGTCTTTAACTTGCAATAAATCTTTTAGTGCCCGGTTCATCAATAAAATAGTTCCCTTTGTATCAACAACCATTACCCCTTCAAACATACTCAAAAGAATTGCTTCAAATCTTGATTTGCTCAAGTTGACTTCGTTAATTTTTAATTTAATTTGCTCAGACATATAATTAAAAGCTTTAGCCAGGTCACCGAATTCGTCGTTGGTAAAATTTAAAATTCTTTTAGAAAAATCACCTTTGGCTATATCTTGGGCAAACAAAGACATCTTTTTTATTGGTTGAGAAATAAACATAGAAGCAGCAAAACTAATTATAATTGCCAGAAAAAAAGCAAATAAAAGAGAAACAATCAACAATTTCTTTAAATGATTGGATATTAATTCAATTTCAGCTAGAGGCATAGATAATCTGATTATTCCCTCCGGCTTATTTCGGCCAATAGTACTGGCAACATAAAGCATATCTTTTTTTACCGTGGTGCTGAAACGCCTGCTTTCTCCAATGCCGGAATGCAGAGCCTGTTGAATCTCAGGCCGATAGAGATGATTTTCCACTTTACCCAGAATATCCCGGTTTACTTCCGAATCAGCCAAAACAGTTCCTTCCAGGTTGATAATAGTGACCCTTAAATTTAAATCATCAGCTATTTCATGTAAAAAATTATCTAATTCCTGAGATTGAAGGTTTTGAATATAGTGTTGTTCTATAAAGGATTTGCATAAAGCAGTTTCTTTAAACAGATTTGTTTTAATCCGTTGGTAAGTATTAGTCTTTAAATTATCATTAAGAGATAAGTAAATACCAAAAAGAATAATCGCCAGAATTATAGTAAAAATAATTGTAATTTTATAATGAATATTAATTTTCAAAATAATTATCCCCCGTCAGCAAACCTGTATCCGATTCCCCTCACAGTTTCAATTAAGTTTCCCGCCGGGCCTAATTTTTGTCTTAGCCTTTTAACATGCGTATCTACAGTTCGGGTAGTAACCTCAGAGGATATATCCCATACATCATCTAATAATCGATCCCGTGATTGAACCCTGCCTTTTCTTTCTATAAGAGTAACTAAAAGCTTAAATTCAATCAGGGTTAATTCTATTTCTTTTTTATTTACCATTACTTTATGCCGGGGAATATCAATGGTTAGTTTCCCTGCAGTTAATATGTTTTGCAGAGTTTTTTCTTTTTTATTTCGTTTCAGGATTGCTTTTATTCTCAAAATTAATTCCCGCACACTAAACGGTTTAACTATATAATCATCCGCACCCAGCTCAAATCCGACAATCCTATCTATTTCTTCACCTTTGGCGGTTAACATAATGATGGGAATGGCAGCTAATTTTTTATCTTGTTTTATTTGTTTACAAACCTGAAGTCCGTCCATTTTAGGAAGCATTATATCCAATATAATCAAATCAACTGGTTGTCTGTCTAAGGTTTTTAATGCTATTTCTCCGGTTGGAGTTGCTACGCAGTCAAAACCAGCCTTTTCCATGTTATACTTGATAAGTTTGGAAAGATGTTTATCGTCCTCAATAACTAAGATTTTTTCTTTAGACATTTAAATTAACTTTCTTCTGTATTGATTAATTATCTTCATCACTTTCCCTGGTCATTGGTACGAACCTGACCGGGATGATATTAGTGGTTTTTATTTTTCCCTTTATTTTTTTTAACAATTTTAATTCCTGATAGTGTATTCCCACCGGAATAACCATTTTTCCGCCCTCAGCTAATTGGTCAATTAAAGGTTGGGGAATATAGGGTGGAGCGCAGGTGACAATAATACTATCAAAAGGAGCATATTCTTCCCAGCCCAAATAGCCGTCACCACATTTTACAGTAACATTACTGTAATCCAGTTCCCGGAGTACTTTTTCCGCATTTATGGCTAAGGGTTCTAATATTTCAATAGTATAAACTTCATTAGCTAATTCCGCTAATATAGCCGCCTGATACCCGGAACCTGTTCCAATTTCCAAAACCTTCTCTTTGCCCTCCAGCTGTAATAATTCAGTCATTAAGGCAACTATATACGGCTGAGAAATGGTTTGTTCTTTCCCAATGGGTAAAGGATAATCTTCATAAGCAAGTTTTTGTTCACTTTGAGGAACAAATTTATGCCTTTTGACCTTAAACATTGCTTCCAGCACGCGTTGGTCTTTAATTCCTCTTCTCTTTATCTGGGTTTCTATCATTTCTTTTCTGGCTTGAGCAAAAATCGTTTCTTCACTCCTATTAAATTCTTGCATTTTATTTGTTTCTCCTTTGCAACCACTTAAAAAACAAAGTATTATCATCATAATTAAAATACTTTTTCTATTCACTTCACCCTCTGCTTTTTATAGTTTACCATAAACTCAGCCCTGTTTCCGAGTCATTTTTTCTTTCTAATTTGCCGCCGATAAGTTCCTGAATATAATATTCAGCAGCAAACACAACCGATTCAGGCATAAGATGTCCTCCGTAACATTGTCCCTGATGGTCAGCTAAGGTTATGTGGGCATGAACAAAAATTTCCGAATCTTTTAAGGATATGTTGCCTACACAGGTGGTTATTTCCAATTTTTTATTTAAACTTACACACCCGGTATATTTTTTATTGTCCTGATCATAATATCCTAATTTTACTTGAGTTAAAGCTCCGATAACGGAAAATGTGCCTAATTTTATATTTTTTTCTTTACAAAATTCAGTTAAAGAAGCTAAAAGATCTACTTTTGATTTAAATCTTCCCATAAACAATCTGCCTTTTTTTACCTGCATTTTTATGTTTTCCTTTTAATAATTAAAATCAACTATCAATTGTTTTTTGCCGCTTTTAGTATCTTTTTCCGCATAAGAAATATATAGAGTTCCGTTTCTATGAAAAATTCTTTTTATTTTTTTAGTGATTTTATTTTTTTTTGATTTTACAGCTATACAGTGCTCCCCTTGTTTTAATTCTAATATCAATACCGGCTGAGAACTGTGCTCCTGTATTTTATTATTTTGATTTTTATTTAATGAAATTTTGTCAAAAACTAATTCATTATCAAGAAATATTTTAATAGAATCTTCGAATTGAAAACATATTTCATTTGAAAAATCAATTTTAATTTTTACTTTATCTGGGATAATCTTGATTACTAAATCCTTAGCATTTAAATCGTAGAATATTACTAAGGTAGCGTTCTTATTGAACACCCTTTTAATTTTTTTAACAACATCCGTTTCTTTTAACTTTACAGTTAAAGTGTGTTCTGTTCCTGTAGTTACATTTATTATCGGATCAGAACCGGGTTTTATCGTACAACCCAGGGTTTTATCAAGAACCAGTTTATCATCGATAAATATTTCAAAAGGACAAAACAAATTTTTATCATAATTTGTGTTTAAGTCATATCTGTAAAAAACGAATCGAATTGTTGCCGTTTTCTCAAGCATAATTTGTTCTTCTCTAATCTTGCTTTCCTCCGGATATGACTTAAAGACCTACTTTTTTCCAGGTAATAATTTTACCACCAGGTTTTTAACCCTTTTAAAACCCAATTTTGCCAATGATCTACTATCGGTCACACTCCGGGCAGTGTTGACAATACACAATTATTTCCTGGCATTTACATCCCAATTTTTTATATTCCGACTTATATAAATAAATTTAATCATTCCAGGAAATTAGTTCCTATTTTTCTATTTTTTCATTCATCCAACCGAGGACTGCTCCTGCAGTCATTAATACTCCTCCGATTAAAATTAGAGCCAGTGTATTTAGCAATGTACCGGCTATTAAAAAATATAGGCCCAAAAAAGCCAGAACTCTAAATACTGCTTTAATCAAATCACTTACAGGTTTTGTCATA
>JAGLHV010000131.1 GCA_023143305.1 bacterium
GCAGGTACCTGGGAGGAAGTAAGTGATAATGTGGTAAATACCTATTTGGATATTAAGTTTGATTCATCAGGTAATGTTGCGGCTAATAACAAACCTACCATGGTGGCAGTTACTTTCAAAGTAGATGATGTAGAAAACAATCAGGAGGTGGTTGTGGAAGGGAGAGGTCCTCTTTTTTCCTGGGAAGGAGCTTTTTCGGACGTTGATTCCGGGGATAGTCAAAAAGCAATACAAATAGAGGTTGATGTTGATAGTGACAGTGAAAATGGGAACCAACTATGGATTTCTTCGCCTGTTTTGGAGCTAAACGAAATCCGGTATGGAGGAACTACGGATTTACAAACTAAGCAGACTTTTTATTGGCGGCTGAGAATAATGGATAATCACGGTGAATGGAGTGATTGGATAGAAGCAGGTAGTTTTTCTACGGTAAAGCAAGCCAGACCGTTTAATATTACTAAAAACAACCTTTCTATTGACTGGAATAATCCTTTTAATCCGGTAAAAGGGGATTATACCAAAATACGGTATATAATAGAGCAGGATGAACATGTAACAGTTAGGATTTATGATATAAGTGGAAGATTGATTAAAACTTTAGTAGATGATAATAGATTAAATAATATCGTTTATACCCAAATATGGGATGGGCGCAATGAAGATGGCAATCTGGTCGCCAGTGGAGTATATTTGGTTAATATTATATCCGGTAATTTTACTAAAACGGAAAAAATTGTGGTAATAAAGTAAATGTGTTCCTCTTTGTTTTAGTAAAAAAGAGTTATAAGAAAAACATAGGAGTAATGTATGTTTTTTTGTCGGTTGAAGGAAAGAATTAAATCAACAAAAAAAGTAAAATTATTATTTAACATTATATTTGTTGTTTTAATAATTTTTTTTATAATAACTGTTTTTAGAGTAATTTGGTTTTTGAAAAGCCGACAGACGATGAAAGAATATCTAAAAGAAAGAAAAGAAAATAAACAGTTAGTGCTTAGTCAAGTGTCAGGAGGAAAAACAAAAAAAAATAAAGAGAAAAAAGATGTTATAGGAGAGGATATTTTGGGAATACCTCGTTATTCGGGGATGATTAGGACTTGGTATACAGACGATGGTCAATCTAAAATGATAATTTATGAAGTAAAAGCTACTAAAGAGGAGTTGTTAAAATTTTACAAAAAGGAAATGGTTTCTCGAGGATGGAAACAAGACGATAAACTTACACAAGGAAAAAAATTGCTTACTTATCTTAAAGGAAAGAAAGAAATACAAATAATTGTTAATAGTAATGTTTTTAGTAAAGATAAAATTGCTACGGTTACTTTTTTAAGCCGGAATATAGAAAAAAAACAACAGTAATGAAAAAAAAATCAATTTTTTTAAATTGCCGGGGACAATCAGTAACTGAATATATTTTGTTAAGTTTCGTTTTAATTATAGCTGCTATGGGAGTAAATAAACTCTTTGCCCGCTCAATTGCAAAATATTTTAATCATGTAGCATCTTTACGAACAGGTGGAGTAGGAATGTTGCCTTAAAGGAATAGGAAAGTTTAAAATGTATAAAGGACAATCAGGTCAGGCAATGGTGGAAGCAATGGCGGTTGTTTTAATTATATGTGCTTTTGTCTTCGGGTTGATGCAGTTGGCTTTAATTGGAACTACCTATATGTCCGGTTATGATGCTGTACAGGCGGCAATACGTTCAAGAATAGTAAATGGAAACGGGGAAAATTCTGAAATAATTTCCCGTTGGGTAGGACGGGTTGTATTATTAAGTACACAATTTAGAAAGCTTGTTTTGTTTGGTCCGGGAGGGATTTATCCAAGGGTTGATTTTTCCTATAAAGATGTAATTAATGGTAAGAAAGATTATGCCGATAAGCCGATAAAAATTGTGACTACAAAATTAATTTATTTGGAAAAATTAATTTTTGCTTTTCTTTTTCGTCCTGTCAATTCTTCTCCCGGAGGAACAATTTTTTATAATGGATTCCATACAGCCTCTCTCCCTCCTTTTATGAAACCCAGGATTACTTTTTCAAGAATGGTTATTTCTCCGGATGAGAATTTTTATTATAAGGCTTATCCCGGAGCAGATAATGATTAAATCAAAATTGAGCAATAAACAAGGACAAACATTACCTTTTATGTGTTTAATCGTATTGTCTTTAGTGATGTTTTGGATGCTGGTGGTAAATATGGGGGTAATGCTCAGGAATAGAATTATTGTTCAAAATGCAGCTGATTGTGCGGCACAGACAGCAGCTTGTTATCGGGCGAGGGCATTGAATATGGTGGGTATGTATAATGCTGTTTTGGGAAGCTATATTATTTATGAAGGTTCTAAAATTATGCCTCCTCAAGGAGCCTGGATTCCTTATGCCAATGCGTATCATACTTATCGGTTAACCCGAAGTTTAAACCGTATTACCGAAATTGTGCGTTCTTACGGAGGAGGGTGGGCTTATTTAAAAGCAAATGAAGTAGCTAAAAAATCCGGGGCGGATGGAATAAAAAGTCTTGCTATACCCCGGATGTATTCCCTGCGGCTTAAAGTAGATAAAGTTAGAATTAGATTCTGGAGTACAATAATGGTGTATGGTTTACCGGCTCCCGGTCCTCCTTGTTTTACCAGGAGGGTAAATACCTGGTATTATTTTAAGGATAAATCCGGCCCCAGGAAAAATATTGCTATTGCTTATAAGAAATCTCAATCAGATTTTTTCCCCTTAGGAAAGAATCTACTGGGTATAACACGGATTCCGGAAATATTAGCAGTAGCTGCAGCACGGCCTTATAATACAAAAGGTTCAATGTTTCCACAAAAAAAAACAAAGTTGGGTTTGAAAGTTCTTTTTAAATGGCTTCAGGCTGCTTCCGGAGGGTGGGAAGCACATCTTGTTCCGGTAGGAAATATTTCCCTAATTCCCGGTTTTGGGGATTTACCTGTGGGTAAAGTGGTAAAACATTAATTTGTTTATTAGATGATAGGGTGATATTTAAATGTATAAGCCAATGAAATTTAAAAATAAAAAAGGGCAGGCATTACTGGAAACACTTTTTATTATTCCCATTGTTGCTTCTTTAATATCCGGTATCTGGTTTTTTACTGCTGTTTTCATTACCCAGATACGGTTAAATATGGCTTGCCGGCATGGAGTATTTCTCATTGTGCATGCGAATTATAATGCAGAACAGGTAATAGAGGAAGTAAAAGATTTTTTAAAAGAGAACAAATTAGCTGAAAGTAAAATTCGAATGAATTATTTTGATATAGATACATCTTGTGGTAGAAAACCAGCCGGAGTCAGGGTAAGATATGAATTAAAGCCGCCGCTGTTGTTAAGAACAATTCCCGGGTTTCCAGACCCTATGGTTCTTAAAGGTTGTTGTGAGTGTTACAATGATACCTGGTTGTTTGGTATTCCGGGAAGTAATTTATCTCATTCGTAGAAATTAAAAATTACATATTAGCAATTTTAGATTAACTGATAAAAATAAAAAAATTTGCAATTGGTGCTAATTGGGTAATTTAGTAATTGGCAAAAAGCAAATCCAGAAAGATTAAGGGGATGTTTTAGAAATGAGAAAGTATTCTGAATGTCAAAATTTTGGTAAGACTAAGTTTTGTGATAGATGGATTCTTGATAACAAAGAGAAATTGGAAAAAGCTGTTACTATTGGGAATGTTATCCTTGGTGAAAAAATTGAAGTTCCAGGAATTATTTCTATAGATGAGCTAAAAAAGGCTGATGAAATATGTAAAGAGTGTTGTAATTTTGAACAAAAATGATAAGAAACAGAGGGATTTTGTTTGGAATTTGTGATTTGGGAGTTTGAGTTTGTTTTTTAAGGGGGGTGAAATAAAAATGATGAATTTAAGAAGAAATCGGAAGGGACAGGGATTGACAGAATATGTTTTATTGGTGCTTTTGATAGCGATTGTTGTTTTTGGATCAATAAAAGTTTTTGGCGGTAAAGTCAAAGATGGATTTGAGAAAGCTTCCGACAAAATTGAAGAAGCACAAAGTGATGAATAATGGAGAAAAGAAGTGAAAAATAAAAAATTATTAATAATAGCATTAAGTATCGCTTTTGTGACGGTATTTTTAGTAGGCGGATATCTTAATAATTTAGAGAAGGCGTATTTATTTCAGGGCAAAAAAGTGGAAGTTTTAGTTGCCAGGGATTATATTCCTTCCGCTGCATTTCTTAAAAAAGAAATGGTAAAGTCGGTTAAAGTTCCTTTAGCTTTTCGACAGCCGGGAGCACTTGTTTCTTTAGAAGAGCTTACCGGAAAAAAAGGGAGAAATATTTATTCAACCATTGTTCCGATTATGATTGGAGAACAAATAGTGGCTACTAAACTTAATTCTCTTGAAAAAGGGACGAGATTATCTTTTGTAATTCCTCAGGAAAAGGGGGCTATTTCCTTAGGTGTAGATAGGGTTAGTGGTGTATCGGGATTGATTAGAGCCGGTGACCGGGTTAATTTAATTTGTACTTTTGAGTATGAAAAGAGAAACAAACTGCAGGTAAAGACCATTACCTTATTACAAAACCTATTAGTTTTGGCGGTAAATAAACGTCTGATAGGGACAATCATTCCTAAAACAAAAAAAGGGAAATATCAAAATAGTATTACAGAAGAAGAATTGCGAACAGTGACTTTGAGTGTAACACCCGAAGAAGCAGAAAAAATTATTTTTGCCGCCCATCAGGGAGAAATGATACT
>JAGLHV010000132.1 GCA_023143305.1 bacterium
GCTTTGACCAATTCGTCACTTACCGAAACACTAGCCCATACAGGATTCGCTCCTGCTCCCTGGGTTTGTAAAACTTGACCTGAAACACCCACAGGAAGATTTACCCAATCTAAACTATTGTAATACAACAGCTCCCCCTGGGACGGACCACCACCAAAATTAACATCTGCTAAATCTCCCAAATCGGTACTGCTTCCGCTTAAATTATCTAATTCTACCCAGGTAACAGCATCTTCGTCACGATATTCCAATTTTCCTGTTGCGGGATTTACTCTAAAACCTGGTAAATTTGTATATCCATTAATAAACCAATACAAATAAGAACCATTGGCAATTGTAAGCATTTGAAAATAATTATTAAGATCGCCGGATGGTTTAATATTAATAGATCCTTCATCATTAATAATATTTGCCTCCCCAGAATCGAGTTTCTGAAAAATAAGGTTATTTTCGTCTTGATCTTTTATAATAACCTGCGGAGAATCACCTACATTGTCATCCAATATAAAGTCTTTATCCGTTGTAGCAGAAAAAGTGTTAATTGAAAAAAAGTTTAAACTCATAAAAGAAATTGTAATAATTAAAATACCTTTAAAAAATGATTTTTGTTTCATATTTACTACCTCCTAGTATAATATCCGCTTAAAAGTGAACTGTTTTCAATAATAAAATATTTAAACCCTGACAAAGCAGGAGAATAATTCTTCTTAATTTTTCTTCAAATTCATGAATATTATCCAACTATTCTTAAAACATAAAAATCTATAACCATACTATTTATTTGTTTTTAACTCTATTTTTTATGCCAGTCAAAGAACATTTTACTACTCTATATTTTAATTTCTTAATTTAGCATCCAATACTTATAATTTTTAGTCTATTTAATTTCTATTTTTTACGCTTGCCTGATTTTTTGAATTCATTTTTTCAGGTCTATTTTTTCTGAAATAATTTTTTTGAGAGATTTTGACTACAGGAAGAGAAATGATTTCAACAAAGAAAGACTTTAAGCTTTAAAAATAGGTCATCTGCTTCGGAAAAGAAAAAAGAAGGAAAACATCTTGTACGATTTTGAACATTAACAATTTCTAATTTATTTAAATTTACAATTTTTGATCTTATACTATTAATTATTTTCTTCTTTTCAATAATAGCCCAAACAATAAAAACTTCGTCAAATTGAAAAGCATCATTTAAAAACAAATTATTGTAATTTTTTACAGGTTTATTGTTTTCATCCCGGATATCTAAATCCGGAAAGACCAGATAAAGAGGTAAAAATTGTATTTTTGCACGAAAACAAAAATCTTGTGTGTTGAGACCAAACAGAAATGATTTTTCATTAAAACAGGAAGCATAAGTTTTACTGCTCCACATAAAAAAAACCAACAAAGCAAAAAGAATAAACTTGCTTTTTTTCACTTTCCCTCTCCAAAATTACTCTTAATATAAAAAAACCGCGTTACTCCGTTTTTTATCTACGGTTAACCCGGTTTATTTTTTATTTACACCCTGGCAACTCAGCCTCCCATAATAATTATGGGACCGTAGTTTTGTGCCCCCCGGTTTCCCGGGGTTTACCTTTATCAGAGCAATTTAATTTGCTTTATTTAATTATCAATTAATCATTGTGATTTTTATCACATTTACTACTCTAAATATAACCTCTTTTTTCATTTTGTCAAGGTTTTTTCAACGCATTAATTATTTAAGATATTATGTGGATTTTATTTAAAATAAGCGTTTGTTACATATTGCTGAACCATTCGATAGGTATTAAAAAATGAAGCATTTAAAGAAATTGAATGTTTCATAATATCTAACCATTTATCTTTTTGATTATAAAACATTGGAACAATTACCTTTTCTAATTTATCATATAAATCTTGTAAATCTTCCACCTCGTTTAATTCTTCTTTATCCGAACCTATTGACCAACCAGTAATGTTTTCAATATGCCCTTCTACCCACCATCCATCTAAAACACTAAAGCTGGGAATTCCATTATGCGCCGCCTTCATCCCACTCGTACCCGAAGCTTCTCGTGGCCTTACGGGATTGTTTAACCAGAGATCAACCCCGGAAGTAATTAATTTTCCTAGTTTCATATCATAGTTTTCTAGATAAACAGCTTTAACTTTCCCTTCTAATTCTTTAATACTAAAAAAAACAGATTTAATTAATTCCTTCCCTTTTATATCCTGAGGATGAGCTTTGCCGGCAAAAATAATTTGAATTTTACCGATTTTTTCGTTAATTTCTAATAACCGGTTTATATCATTAAACAATAAATCCGCCCTTTTATAAGAAGTAACCCTCCGGGCAAAACCAATAGTAAACACGTCATAATCCATCCCCACATTTTCCTGACGATTTACATAATCAATAAGTGTCTTTTTTGCTTCTTGATGAGTTTCCCATATTTCTTCTTTAGGAATACCCAAAGCATTCCTCAGAGAAAAAGGATTTTGCTCCCACCCAGGTATATATTTATCATATAATTTTTTAAATGAATCAGCAGTCCAGGAAAAAGAATGAACCCCGTTAGTTATAAAATTTATCGTATGACCGGGAAACATGTTTTTAGAAACTTCCCCATGTCTTTTAGCTACTCCGTTTATATAGTGACTAAAATTCATCCCGATTAAAGTCATATTTACTTCGTTATCCCGGCAAAACATCTCTGGCAACTCAAATAAGACAGAAGAAGGAAAAACATTTTTCACTAAATCCAAAGGAAATCTATCATGCCCGGCAGGCACAGGGGTATGAGTAGTAAAAATACATTGTTTTTTTACTGCCTCTATATTATATTTATTTTCTTTCTTTGTTTTTTTCAATAATTCAGTTACTAAAAAACTGGCATGCCCTTCGTTCATATGATACTTTTCAATATTATTATATCCTAAAGCCTCTATTATTCTCACTCCCCCTACTCCTAAAATTATCTCCTGACACAAACGGTATTTTTTATCTTCTCCATAAAGATAATGAGTAAGAGTACGATGATACTCATCATTTTCATCTATATCAGTATCTAAAAAATAAAGGGGAACACTGTACCCGCTTAAACCTTTTACTATATATTCCCATACCTGAACTTTAACTTCCCGTCCTTCAATATTGACGGAAATCTTAACCGGCAACGATTTTAAAAAATCATCCTTGCTCCAATTAGTAGGCATCTCAATTTGATTTCCCTCTTCATCTATTTTTTGAAAAAAATAACCATTTTCCGCTAACAGGGTTATTCCAATAATCGGTATTTTTAAATCAGCACAAGCTTTTAGGGTATCCCCTGCTAAAATCCCCAAACCACCGCTATAAGTAGGTACTCGGCTATCAAATCCTATCTCCATAGAAAAATAAGCTACTCTTCTGTTTCTAAAATCTTCACTCAACACTCTACATCCTCCTTAATCGCTCTTTCTCAATAATCTTTTATCTTTCTTTTTCTTAATATAAAAACAATTTCTTTTGAGAAATTTAGTTATTATATAACTTATCCCGATAACAAGTCAATAATTTATTTGAACTAATGGAACAATATAAATATAAAAAAATATTAAAAAGTGAAAACAAAATGTATTTTTCACTAAACATTCTTATTTATTAAACTTTTACCGTAATACTATTTCTCCACATTATCTACGAAAGAACCGAATATTATAAGTTTTAATTACTTTATATTTTCAAATAATACTTAAAATAATTAAAAACGAATAACCAATTTGTAATGATAAAAAGGAAAGATATTTTTTTAATAGTATTAAAAGGTAACACGCAGAGAAAAACGATTGGTCCAACTCAAATCTTCCTGTATATCCATTAAAACAGCATAATCAATTTTCGCTTTAACTATCTTTAAAGGAAGAGTTAAACTGGTGCCTATGGTAGGATTGAAATTACTGCTCCCTGCTCTAAGACAAATATTTTTTCCTACTTGATATTCACTGCCCAAATAAAGTTTTACATCCTGCTCGAGAGTTTTTTCTACATCCAAAGCTAATAATAATTTACTTTTTAAGGGCCTATACGCACCCCCCAATCTTATGTTTAATAAAATATCATCTTTTACCGACCCCCCATCCAAAGACCATTTTAAAGAACCCATTATATTTTGTATACTCAATCCAAAAGACCACTGCTTTGTAGGTTTATACATCGTTCCTACATCTAAACTAAAACCCGTTGCTTTTTCTCTTTCTAATTTTTGTATATGGTATTTAAAACTTGTTCCGCAATAAAAATTTTTTCTTATTTTTTTTCCATAACCAACAATAAAAGTATCTTCCCTATCTTCAAAATTTCCTGTCGGCCGGCCGTAATCATCTCTTCCTTCAATATTTTTTACACTAAAATTTATCCAACCAACAGCAATTCCACCGTAAGACGGCTCCCGGTCTTCATCAGCAAATGACCAACTACTTGCAAAAGTACCCTCATCTTCGTCATCTCCCAATTTTAATGGATAAACATAATCCAAATAATTATAAAAACGATCTACCCCTAATGAACCGGACATAAGCATTGTTTGATGTTGACGGATCTGTGACAATCCTGCCGGATTCCAGTAAAGACTGGAAGAACCATCTGCTACTGCTACAAAAGCATTCCCCATCCCTAAAGGTCTTGCTCCCACTCCCATACTAAGATAAGCACCTGCCCCCTTAGCCAAACCTTCATCATCTGCCAACAACAAACACTTAGAAAAAAT
>JAGLHV010000133.1 GCA_023143305.1 bacterium
AAAAATAAAGGTAAAATGTGTTTTTAACGATTTAGTAAATTTTAATAAAAATAAGCGTTTAAAAAATGGGCTTGTTTTGAGAGTATCACCGAGTCGTTCTTTTTTAATTTATTTTTGGGTACCTATAGGGTAAAATCACACATTCAGAGAGGAACTTATTTCCGTCTTTATTATACACTCTTATTGATTAAACCTTTTACCGGAATACTTCCCTTCGATTACACTCAGTATTCTTTTAATAAGCAAAAGTCGAACAATTTTATCAAATTATTTACAAAAGAACCTTTTATTTTTAAAAGTCAAAAGAACATTTATACTATTTTTTTTAAATTTATTTATTTTCATAAACTATTTTTCTTCAAAATATGTATTAAATAAAACTTTTATTTCCTCCATCATATTCTCATTTATCGAAATACTCACAAAATCCGCAAAACAATCAAGAACAACAAGAGCATTAATATTTGCATCCTTACTTTGAATAGCCCAAATTCTCTTGCAAAAGCTTTTATTTAGAATTTGGATATCATTATAAATTTTAACTAATTTTTTTAACTCCCAATCCGGTTCTTTACCACGTTTAAATAGAAAATATTGGGCAAGCAAATACATAGAAATTACCCGATATTTTGTCTCTTCCTGAGTTGCAAAAGGTAGATGATAAGGAATCATTGGTTTTAATTTTGCCATAATAGAACAATCACTGGCAGCCATACATAAGCCAATCAAAGAACTCAACCCTTTTTGTAATGTAACACATTTTATATATTTTCTCGCTGCTGTTTCAATTATTATATCAATTTTGTCATGCGACTTAAAATCAGAAAAAAAATCAAATATTTCAATAAGATTTCCTGCAACAGGACATACTCGATATTGATTTTCATCCAAAGAACAATTAGGACATTTACAAAAACTTAACTTTGCCCATTCAGGATACACTCTTTTATGTTTTTTTTGAATTAAATTTAAAGTATCCTTATTAAGTAAAACCTTAAATTCTTTTTCCACATTATTTTCTAATATAAACTTATAATTATAAACAATTACCTCATTATTATTACTTGAATCAAACACAATAGTATCCTTTTAATTTTAGCAATTTTTTAGTTTTAATTCTTTCTCTTCTCTAATCTATCATTTATCTACTCTGTTATTTTAAAAGTTAATCCAAAACACCTTATTCTGTATATTCTTTCAAAAACTTACTACGGGAAGGATGCCTTAACTTTCTTATCGCCTTTGCCTCAATTTGTCTCACTCGTTCCCGGGTAACGCTAAAAATTCGCCCTACTTCTTCCAATGTACGAGGATAACCCTCCCCTATACCAAAACGCAATTTAATAATTTCTGCTTCACGAGGAGCTAAAGTAGAAAGGATTTTTTCTATTTCCATACGACGAAGTAACCCTGTTGCCGATTGGGCAGGCGAAACATGAGCTTTATCTTCTATAAAATCTTCCAGGTAACTATCTTCCTCCTCTCCTATTGGAGTAGAAAGAGAAATAGGCTCCTGTATTATCTTTAATATTCCACGCACTTTATCCGCTGATATCTTCATTTCTTTGACATATTCTCTAATACGGGGATCCCTTCCATGTTCCTGCCGATATTTACGTGTAATTCTGGATAATTTACTTATAACTTCCTTCATATGGACAGGGATACGAATAGTTCTTGCTTGATCTGCGATAGCCCGGTTTATCGCCTGTCTAATCCACCAGGTAGCATAAGTAGAAAATTTAAACCCTCTTTTATACTCAAATCTATCCACTGCTTTCATTAACCCTACGCTTCCTTCCTGTATTAAATCAAGAAGGGATAAACTTGGATTAACATGTTTTTTGGCTATGCTAACTACTAATCGTAAATTTGCTTTTACTAATTTCATTTTTTCTTTTAAAAGCACTTTCTTTAAATAAATAATTCTTTCATTTACAGTTTTAATATCTTCTATAGACATACCTGTAGAATCTTTAATTCGCGCTATACGGGCTATAGCATTCTTAAAATTACGCACTATTTTTTCTGCCTGATGCAAAGATAAACCAGACTGTTTTTTAAACTTATAGTCACTCAATACACCTCTTTTAAGCGCTCGATGAAGTTTTTTAACTTCACTATAAGGAATCTTCATTTTTCGTTCAGCAAATCTTATTTCTTCTTCGCTTTCAATTACACGTTGTGCAACCTGACATATTTTGTTTCTTAGTTTGTTAAGTCTATCTGTATTTAAATTTAATTTTATAATTCGTCTAATAATGTCTTTTTTTATTTTTTCTCTTTCATTCTCCAGTTTTTTACGTGTTAAATCACTTATTTTTCCACAAAGTCTCTTTTTGTAGCTTTCTATTTTTCTTTCGCCCTTATTAATCTCTTTACTTGCTTCCTTTACTTTAAGGTGCATCTTTCGTAAAGAAGATTTTGACTTTTTCCCTCTGGGCATCAACTCTTTAGGATTCATCTCATTATCCTGCAACATTGTACTCCAATTTTTTATCTCTTTAAGCGTTATAGGTGATTCCAAAATTAAAGTCTGGAGCTGTTGTTCATTTTCCTTGATACTTCTGGCCAAATTTATTTCCTCTTCTCGTGTTAAAAGAGAAACCCTGCCCATCTCACTTAAATACATCCTTACTGAATCACCTGTTTTAAGTTGTTCAATTTCCGGAAAATTTTCTCCTACAGAAACTTCCGGTGCTGACTCTCCATAAGGTCTTTCCGGTAAAGGAGCATTTTTTTCTAATACTTCAATTCCTAAATCAAAAATTTCATCCAAAAACTCATCAATTTCTTCCGGAGAAACTACACTTTCCGGAAGCTTTTCATTTATCTGTGCATAAGTTAAATAACCTGTTCCCTTACCCTGTTCAATCAATTTTTTCATTTCTTTTGATTTACTCACAAAAACACCCCGCTTATATTAAAAATTTATTTATTAATGATAAAGCCCCGATTAAATTTTACCGGGGATTGGTTTTTATCTAATGAAAACCATTAAAATCCTTAGTTACAATAAAGATTTTAATTTACGTTAAAATTTTTTTTCCTTAAAGGATATGAAGCTGTTGTTGAGACCCCTTTAACTGTCGGGTTAAATCATTATATTCCCGAAGTTTGGTTAAATCTTTCTTCTTTTCTCCATTCAACATAGCTTTTATTTCTTTTTCTAATTTATTTCGCCTTTTTGTTATTTTACAGCGACACATATTCTCCAGTAATTTTTCTAATATATCATTTTTATTCTCGCTCATTATTGCTTCATTTAATATCATCTGCGTTACTATTTGATTTATTTTTTCATCGTGAAAATAATCCATTACCCGGTGAAAAGAAACCTCTCTACCCTCTTCTTCAGACTCAAACACATATTTAATTAATCGAGAAGTTACTTCACCGGTAAAATCATCCACACATATTTTTTTCTTTACCCGTTGTATATAAACCGGTTCAGTCAATAATATATGCAAAAGATCCATTTCTATTAACGGTTCTTTTTTTTCTTTATTGTCTAAAAAAAAAGCTTCTTTTTTTACCTTAATTTTATTGCCTTTCTTAATTTTGTTTAATTCAGATAAAAGAGATTCTTCCGGTAGAGACATTTTTTCTGCAAATTTTCTTATTTCTTCTCTTCTCTCAATCTCATTTCTTATTCGCGCTATCATTGGTAAAATGTTATTTGCAATATAAATCTTGTTCTCTACTTTAGAAAAATCCATATTATTTGAAACTATTTTAAATTGATAATCAATAAAAGAAAGACCATTCTTCAGAAAATCATCAAATATTTTCTTTCCTTTTTTACGAAGACAACTATCAGGATCCATACCTTGCGGCAAAGTAACAATCTTTATCCTTAAACCACTATCAACCAATTGTTCTATACCCCTTAAAGCAGCTGATATGCCCGCTTTATCCGAATCATAAACAATCACAACTTCTTCGGTATAACGTTGAAGAATACTTATATGCTCTTTAGTCAATGCTGTCCCCAGAGTAGCCACTACATTTTCCAGACCATATTGATAACTGGTTAGCATATCAATATATCCCTCTAAAATAAGAACTTGTTTCAACTCTCTGATTTTAGCCGAAGCAAAATTTAATCCGTAAAGAATTTTTCTTTTATTATAAATCATCGTTTCCGAAGAATTGATATATTTAGGAAGACTACTATCCAATACCCTTCCACCAAAGGCTACAATTCTTCCCTGACTATCACAAATAGGAAAAACAATTCTATTCCAAAAAAAATCTAAAAATTTTCTCTTCTTTTCAGAAAAACAAATCAAACCGGATTTTTTTAATAAATCTAAAGAAAAC
Source organism: bacterium (assembly GCA_023143305.1). Lineage (GTDB taxonomy): Bacteria > CBDUZB01 > JAGLHV01 > JAGLHV01 > JAGLHV01 > JAGLHV01. The sequence continues at coordinate 4,324 of JAGLHV010000133.1, forward strand.
CCCTTATTCAAGAATTTTTTTAATAAAACATCACCTCTTTTTGAAGCATAACCAATTTTAAATTTATTTATTATCGTAGAACAAATCCCTCTGGTTTGTAAATATTTACGAGCTAAAACAGATTCTTCCTCCTGCAACAGGAAATTATTATAAAAATCCATTGCTTTTTCATGTAAATCATATAATGCTTTTCTCTCCTGAGTTGACTTTTCACTTTGAAAAGACAAATTATGTGGTATATCTATATTTGCTTTCTTACTCAATTTCTCAAGCACATCTATAAAAGAAATATTATCTATTTTAGTTAAAAAGCTAAAGACATCCCCCCCCGCACCACAACCAAAACAATGATAAATCTGTTTTTGAGGACTTACAACAAAAGAAGG
>JAGLHV010000134.1 GCA_023143305.1 bacterium
CCTTCGGAAGTTATAGGTGAACGATTAGCAATGGGAAAGTTGGTTCAGTCGATGTTAGAATATGAAAAAGGGATTATTATTGTTCTTTCCATAAAAGAATCCTTTTTAGCAGTAATAGCCGGAAATAGTGCAAATTTGGGGTTAGTAAGAATTAGTACTAAAAAAGCAAGAGTAGAATTAGAAGGTTTAGTGTAAAAAAATTAATTTTAAATTTTATCGAAAATAATAAAAAAGTAATTGTAATCAGTAATTATTTTATTGTATTCGGATGAAGGAAGAGGTGGAAAATGAAAAAAGCACATCCTAAGTATGAGGAACTAACAATAACTTGTATCTGTGGCCATAGTTTTAAGACCAGGTCTACAAATCCAAAAATCCGTTTGGATATTTGTTCCCAATGTCATCCTTTTTATACAGGACAACAGAAATTTGTGGATACAGCAGGACGGGTGGAAAAATTTAAAACCCGTTATAAAAATACCGAAGGAAAAACAGTAAGGAAAGAAACAAAAAAAACGGTAAAAAAAGTTAAAGGGGAAGTGAAAGTCAAAAAAGAAGTAAAAGAAATAAAGAAAACAACTAAGGCAAAAGAAAAGAAGTAGGGCTATTATATTATGAAGAAGAAAGCAGAACATGTTGTATGTTCTGCTTTTTTTATATAATATTACTCTGAGATATAAATAATAAGGAAGGTAGAATAAATGGGTGAAAAAGAAAACATGACTGTAGGCGGGCAGGCGGTTATTGAAGGGGTTATGATGAGGTCTTCCCATTTTTATGTCGTAGCATTACGTCGCAGTAATGGAGAAATAACAGTAGATAAACAGCCGATAAATTCTCTTTCCCAAAAATGGTCTTTTTTAAAATTACCTTTTTTGCGCGGAATAGTAGTGTTGATAGAATCTTTAGTCATTGGAATTAAAACGCTTACTTATTCCGCAGATGTGTTTGCCGGTGATACGGAAGAGAAGGAGGAAACAGAAATATCCGCAGAAGAGAAAGATGCCAAAAAAAATAAAAAGAATACTTTGTCTTTTTTTATGTTAATTCTAACAGTTTTATTTTCTTTTTTGTTTGGTATTTTTCTTTTTATTATATTGCCTTTAATGCTTACTCAGTATTTAAAAATGAATGTTTTTGAGTTTGAAAGTAAAGTTGCCTTTAATTTAATGGACGGTTTTTTGCGAATTAGTATTTTTTTAATTTATGTGGTAGTTATTTCTTTCATAAAAGATATACGTAGAGTATTTCAATATCATGGGGCAGAGCATAAGGCCGTTTATACTTATGAGGCAAAAGAAGAACTGACAATAGAAAAAGCAAGAAAATTTTCTACCCTCCATCCTCGTTGTGGAACAGCTTTTTTAATCGTCGTAATGGTAATGAGTATTTTTCTTTTTTCTTTGTTTACACCTGCTTCTTTTTTAGAAAAGTTATTAATTAGATTGGTTTTAATCCCTTTTATTGCCGGTATTTCTTATGAAATTATCAAGTATTCGTTTAAAGCAAGGTCAAATCGTCTGGTGAAAATTCTTATGTTTCCCGGACTCTTTTTGCAAAAATTAACTACTTCTGCTCCTGATGACGGTCAAATAGAGGTAGCTTTAACGGCCTTGAATGAAGTGTTGGATTTAGAGCAAAATAGACAAAAACAGGATTAGGATAGAATTAAGGATAAAAATTATAATGAAAAAATTGCAAGAGATAGAAGAAAGATATAAAGAGTTAGAGTGCTGTTTGTCCAATCCGGATATTATTGCTCAGCCTAATAAATTTAAAGAATGTGCTAAAGAACATGCTCAACTGTCTAAAATTTTTTTTAAAATTCAGGAACATAGAAAGATATGTAAAAATATTGCCGATACTGAGGAAATGGTGAGAACGGAAGAAAATCAAGAAATGAAAGAGTTGGCGCAAAAAGAGATAGAACAATTAAGGGAAACTTTAAAAAAAACAGAAGAAGAATTAAATGTTTTATTGATACCTAAAGAACCTTATGATAGCAAAAATATTATTATGGAAATTAGAGCGGGGACAGGGGGGGAAGAAGCCTGTCTTTTTGCCGGGGATTTGTTTCGCATGTATAATCGTTATGCAGAGCAAAAAGGATGGTCTGTGGAAATTTTATACAGCCATGCTACGGAGTTGAAAGGATTTAAAGAAATAATTTTTTCTGTTCGGGGAGGCAATGTATATCAGCATCTTAAGTATGAACGGGGAATACACCGGGTGCAACGAGTTCCTTTAACTGAATCAGGAGGAAGAATTCATACTTCAGCTGTTAGTGTAGCTGTTTTACCGGAAGCCGAAGAAGTGGAATTGGATATAAATCCTAAAGATCTTAAAATTGATACTTTTTGTTCTTCTGCCCCGGGAGGGCAGCATGTTAATAAAACATCTTCGGCAATAAGAATTACTCATCTTCCTTCAGGTATAATAGCACAATGTCAGGATGAACGTTCACAATATAAAAATAAAGCAAAGGCTATGAAAATTCTGCGTGCCCGAATACTGGAGAAAATGATTAATAAACAGGAACGGGAAATAGCACAAAAGAGAAAAACCCAGGTAGGGAGCGGGGATAGAAGCGAAAAAATTCGCACTTATAATTTTCCGCAAGACCGAATCTCTGATCACCGTATTGGGTTAACAGTGCGTAATTTGGTGGGTGTTTTAGATGGAAATTTACAACCAATAATTAAAGCTCTTTTTGAAGCACAGCAAAAAGAGTTTAATAAGGAATTAACAGTATGAATCTTGCAAAAGCAAAACCGGAAAAAAAAGGTGAGAAAGAAAAAGAATGGACTATTTCCGAAGTGTTAAAATGGACTACTCAATATTTTTGTAAAAATAATATTAGTGAGGCGCGCTTAGATGCCGAAGCTTTGTTGTCTTCTGTTTTAAGTTTAGAACGGTTAAAACTTTATTTGGAATTTGACCGTATTTTAGAAAAGGAGGTCCTGGACAGGTATAAAAGGTTAATTAAAAAAAGATTAGAATTTATTCCTGTGGCTTACCTGGTTGGGCAAAAAGAATTTATGGGGTTGGATTTTTTTGTAAATAAACATGTTTTAATTCCCCGTCCGGAAACAGAATTATTAGTGGAAACAGTAATTAATAAAATAAAAGAGGGTTTTTTTTGTAGTGCCGGGAAGAAAACGGAAGAGGAAAAAATAGTTGAAGAAACAATTCCACAAATAGTGGATTTAGGGGTTGGGTGCGGCAATATTGCAGTAAGTATTGCTAAATATGTTAAAAATTGTAAAGTTTATGCTCTAGATGTAAGCAGGAAATGTTTAGAAGTAGCTTTTCAGAATAGTAAAACAAATAAAATTGAGGATAAAATCACGTTTCTATTAGGTGATTTATTCTATTCTCTGGAAGGATATGATTTAAGGAATAAAATAGACTTTATTGTTTCTAACCCTCCTTATATAAAGGATACGGAATTTGATAATTTACCGCTGGAAGTTAGGCAGGAACCGTATCTTGCTTTAAACGGGGGAAAAGATGGTTTAGATTTTTATAATCGAATTATTTCCCAATCATTAATTTATCTTAAAGAAGGGGGATATTTAATCTTAGAAATAGGAGATGGACAAAAGGAAGAAGTTACCGATTTAATAAAAAAGGAAGATTTGTGTTTTGTTCAGGTGGTTAAGGATTATTCCGGAATAGATAGAATAATATTAGCACAAAAAAAAATATTAAAAGGAAAAATAAATTAATTTTTTAAATAAAAACAAAAAGCATTAAAAAGAAAATGAATAAAATAATTATTAATGGTGGAAAAAAATTAGAAGGAACCCTAACAATAAGTGGTTCAAAAAATGCTTCTTTACCAATCCTGATGGCTACTTTATTAACCGATGAACTGTGTTCTGTAGCTAGTGTTCCTCATTTGTATGATGTAAAGACTATTATTTCTTTGCTGACACATTTAGGGAAAACAATAAAAAGAGAGAATGATCACGTATGGATATCTTCTTCAGGTAATATTTGTTTGGAAGCGCCATATGACCTGGTAAGTAGAATGAGAGCCTCTGTTTTGGTAATGGGACCGCTTCTAGCCCGTTATAGAGAGGTTAAGGTTTCTTTACCCGGGGGTTGTGCTATAGGTTCCCGGCCGATAAACTTACATTTAGATGGATTTAAAAAATTGGGTGCACAGATAAATATTCATGAAGGTTTTATTCATTTATCGGCTAAAAAAGGGCTTAAAGGAGAAAAAATATTTTTAGATTTTCCCAGTGTCGGAGCAACAGAAAATCTGATGATGGCTGCTGTTTTGGCTAAAGGAAAGACCCTTTTAGAAAATGTAGCTTGTGAACCGGAAATTGTAGATTTAGCTTCTTTTTTAAATAAAATGGGGGCGAGGATTTTTAATGCAGGAACAAATATTATAGAAATTCATGGGGTAAAGGAGTTGAAAGGAACTGAGCATTCGGTAATTCCCGATAGAATTGAAACGGGAACTTATTTGCTGGCAGTAGCACTTACGCGGGGTAGAGTAAAAATATTAAATGTAAATCCAACGCATTTAGAAATAGTAATAGCCAGGGCGAAGGAAGCAGGGGTAGAAATAAAAATTGATAAAAACACAATGGAGGTAAGCGTACCCGAAGGTTTGAAATCAATAGGTATTAATACTTCTCCTTATCCGGGATTTCCTACGGATATGCAGGCACAA
>JAGLHV010000135.1 GCA_023143305.1 bacterium
ATCTCCTCCAATCCTACTTCCTCCGACAACAATAATATTATTAGTGTCATCTGTCGTCACCCCCTCCGCATAATCATTGCTACCCCCATCATAGGCCACTGAAGAAATAACTACTAAATTACTATCATATTTTATAGTTAAATAATCATACTCTGTTCCGTTGAACCTTTCTCCGGTAACAATAATATCATTATTACTATCTGCCGTAACTCCATACGCCCAATCAGCACTAAACCCATCATAGGTCGCCGAAGAAATAACCATTAAATTACTATCATATTTTACGGTTAAATAATCATCATTTACTTTTCCGGTAACAATAATATTATTATTATCATCCGTCGCCACTCCCTCCGCATAATCAAAATTACTCACATCATAAGCTACCGAAGAAATAATCACTAAATTGCTATCATATTTTATGGTTAAATAATCCCGATCTAGTCCAATAATAATAGTAGTATATCCGGCAACAATAATATTATTATTACCATCTACCGTCACTCCATACGCTACGTCATCACCACCCCCATCATAACCTGCCGAAGTAATAACTACTAAATTATTATCATATTTTATGGTAAAATAATTATCATTTATTCCATTATTACTATACCCGGTAACAATAATATTATCATTACCGTCTACAGTCACGTCATATGCTAACTCGTCATTTGAACCACCCGCATCATAAACTATCGAACTAATAATTACTAAATTACTATCATATTTTATGGTAAACCAATCATAATTTGTTCCGTTGTAACTTTCTCCGGTAATAATAATATTATTATTACTATCTGCCGCCACTCCGTTCGCTATCTCACTATTACCCCTGTCATAGCTTGTCGAAGAAAGAGTAATCAATGTTCCCGCCCAAACTTTAATATTAAAAATAAACATAAATCCAAGATAAACCAAAAAAAATAATCCTATTTTATAAAATGTTAAATATTTTCTTTTCACCTGAAATAATTACCCTATCTGTTTTATTTTTATCCTGCCCTCTCTTCTTACCTCTACCAAAAAATCAACAAAATAAAAGCAAAATATCCTAATTAAAATTACGCCTCCAGAAAAAAATATATTTTGCTTCATTAAGCAAACCTATTTAAACTTTTTTTTCAATATTTATATAGACTCATTTATATTAAACTTTTCCGGGGGTACCGGATCGCAATACGAGAAGTGCTTTAGGAAATTTTTTTCATAATGGAAAAAATCCATTTACCTAAAGATATTACCCATTCTTTTTGTATCTTAAAGGTAATATTAAAATAGTTAAAGATAAATTCTACCTCGACAAAGAGAATAAATAATAATAATGTTATTATGAAAAATTTTAAACGCGGTTTATTTTTTATTTGGAAAAAAGCTTTAAGCTTTGCTATTTTTTCTTTTATTTTACTTTTTTTCTTCTTTGTTTTTTTCTCTTTTTTTTCTTTCTTTTCTATTTTCTCCATTAAAATGGTCTTTTGGTCAGGTAATGGGGTTGAATCTTCTACAAATTTCTTTAGCACTGACTGATGGTCCAGGGGTAATTTACGAATATATTTTTCTAACTTTTTTTTAATTTGCCCCATATTCTGAAATCGTTTATTCGGTTTCTTTCTCAAACATTTTTTTATAATTCTCCCTACCCCCCAGGGAATTTGGGAATTAATTTTCCTTACGGAAAGGGGTTTTTGGTTAATTATTTTCTCAGTCACTTCTCCCTGTTCATCTTTTTTAAAAGGCTTTTTCCCGCTTAAAAGTTCATACATTACTATCCCTAAAGAAAAAATATCCGAACGGTGATCTATTTTATTCCCCACCGCCTGTTCCGGAGACATATAAGAATAAGTTCCGATAATTACACCCATGTTCGTCATATTTTTTTCCACAACATGAGCAATACCAAAGTCTAAAATTTTCAACCTTCCCTCTTCAGAAATCATAATATTAGCCGGTTTTAAATCACGGTGAACAACTCCCTGATTATGAGCATATTCCAGAGCTTTAATAATTTCGTAGAAAAGGATTAACCCTTCCGGTAAAGGAAAGGAGGAAGAATGAAAGAGGATTTCTTTAAGGGTCTTACCGGAAACGTATTCCATCACAATATAGTAAGAATTACCTTTTTTCCAGTAATCGTAAATATGAATAATAGAATCATACCGCAGGGAAGAAATTATCTTTGCTTCTTGTTCAAAGCGGGCAACCAGTTTTTTATGCAGAGAAAATTCCCGCATTAACTGTTTAATAACAACCTGTCTTTCCAGATTCTTTTGCACTGCTAAATAAATATTAGCTGCGCTTCCTGTACTAAGTTGTTTAATTATTTTATATTTTCCTAATTCCTTAAGCATTTTATATTAATTTTCTTCCTCTACTCTAAAAAGAAGTAAAGTGATATTATCCTTACCTCCATTTTCATTAGCCATAAAAATAAGATTTTTACCTACAGTTTCTAAATCCTTCTCTCCAAGAGAAAGAAGTTCCCCGAATAATTCTTCATCTTCTAACATCTGGTACAAACCATCACTACAAAGCAAATAAATATCCCCGGGAATAATTCGTTCACAAAAAATATCGGGTTTAATTTTCTTTTTTGGTCCCAGGGAACGGGTAATTACATTTTTCTTTTGATGATTTCGGGCTCCTTTAGCATCAAGACGCCCTTCTTTTATCATTTGTTGTACTAACGTATGATCCTCTGAGAGTTGAGCAATATTCCTCTGGCGAATTCTATATAATCTTGAGTCCCCAATATGGCCCACATAAAGATTTCCGTCATAAAGAATCGCTGCTGTAAAAGTCGTTCCCATTCCTTTTTTTGAAGTTTCATTTAAACTATGCTGATACACTGCAGTATTAGCCTCTTCCATAGCATATTTAATAATTGCAGAAAAAAAATCCCTTTCTTCTTTTATTTCAAAAGGGAAAGTCACATCTTCATCCTCCAAAAAGGGAGAAATTTTTGCCAGAAAAGTTTCTCCCGCCATTCTACTTGCCACTTCTCCCCCTTCCCTTCCTCCCATTCCATCAGCAACCAAATATATTTGTCTCTCATTGTCGCAAATACAAAAATCCTCATTTAAGGAACGTCTTCTTCCTAAATCAGTAATACTAAAAGCAGAAATTTTCATTTTGTTTGTTTTTCCTTTTTAAGTGATAATAAAAATCAGGGAATTATTTTTTGCCTTTTACTCTTATTTACTTCTTCAGTGAAGTATGTAATTCATTTCCCCCTAAAACACCCCAGATAATTTCTTTCTCTTTACATTTTGCATTTGATTCTACAACTATAATTTTACCGTCCAGCGTTCCAATTACTAAATCGGCTATCTTATTAGCATTGACATCAGCAATAACCAGAGAACTTATCACCGGCGCATTAATATCAAATTGAACTAACAAATGTCCGTCTTTTCCGCTAATTAAATAAATAACGCCTGTCTGAGAAATAACAGCTACATCAAGACTTTTGTCACCGTTAAAATCAAAAAGTGCAGCAGAAGACGGAATTTCTTCTCCCATATTAAAATCCCAGAGATATTTTTCCCCTTCGGTTACCCCATTTACAGCATAAACGTGCCCCTTATCCGAACCACAGACAACATCTAAAACGCCATCATTATTAAGGTCGCCTAAAACCGGAGCAATGGGCAATAATGTTTCTTCTGTTAATAACACAGGACTTTTCCACTCCCAAATAATCGCACCGGTTTTTCCGTTAAGCACTACTATTTCTCCGGCAAAAGCAACAACTACATCTTCAATCTCATCATCATCAAATTTTCCTATAGCAGCCGAGGATGGATTTCCCAGGTGATGAAAAAGCCATAATTTTTTCCCGTTTGCACCTGATAAAGCATAAATATTATCCTGAGAACCAATAATTACATCAAGAATCCCATCATTGTCAATATCGGTCAAAGAAGGGGTGGCACTTATTCCCCCTTTAGTTTCAAAATTCCAGACTTCTCCTCCCTGTTTCCCATCCAGAGCATAAACAAATCTATCCTTAGACCCCACAACTACATCCAGGACTTTATCTGTATTTAAATCTACCAATGCCGGAGATGAAACAATTCCCCCTTTAACTACACTGCTTTCCCAAATCATATCCCCTTTTTCTCCATCAATAGCGTATATTTTTCCTGTTAGGGAACTATCCATCCGGTCCTTTACAGAAAGCATTCGTTTCCTTTCTGCCCCAACAATAACATCTAAATTACCACCTTCATGATTAATATTACCCAATACAGGAGAAGAAAGAATAGGCCGTCCGGCAGTATACGGTTTATTCCAGATACTACCTCCTGTACGGCCATCCAGGGCATAAATAAATCCTTCGGTATCCCCCACTACAATATCGTTAAAAGTATCATTATTTAAATCTCCGATAGCAGGAGAGGTCCGAATTTCCCCTTTGATTTGTTTTTCCCATATTTGGCTAAGAACTACGGAATGCGGCTTTTCCCTATTGGCCAATTGAAAAACCACAACAAAAACAAATACACCTAATGCCACTAAACCTACCTTTTTAACCAGTTGCTTTCCAATAAATTTTTTAGCTCCGCCTTTAACGCCTTTTTCCATTTGAAATTCAAAAACAGCATCACCAATTTGAATTTTGTCTCCATTTTCCAATGTTTTTTCGGTTACTTTTTCCCCATTAACATAAGTACCATTACTACTTT
>JAGLHV010000136.1 GCA_023143305.1 bacterium
AAGAATAGATTCCTGCTTTCGCAGGAATGACAACACTTTAAAATTGCTCCGTCTCTTTGCTCCAGCAAAATTCTAAATAAAATAGTCCATAGACAAAGACAACAGATAAATATAAAAGACAGTCCATAGACAGAAACAAATGCAAAGAATAAATACTAATATCTAAATTCTATATCCGCCTTATCTCCTCCAGAGGCGGACAAGCGCCTCAGGCGGAGCGGAATGACAACTGTTTTAGATTCCTGCTTTCGCAGGAATGACAAAAATAAAAATAGTGGACAAATACTTTAAAAAATATTAAAATAATAGGGCTTTCAAGTAAAACCTTATATTTGCCAAAAAAGGGCCTTTTCGATTTCCCTTTGTCAAGGGGGAAAAGCAGGAATACCGATTAAGCCCTTTTTTGGTTTATAATCTTTTCGGGAATAGTAGTAACCATTCTCCAGGCTTGTTCTTTACCCACAATTTTCGCTGCTACTTTAACTGCTGAAGAAAGAAGGGGCGGACGCCTATCTATAGAATGCGCATCTGTAGCAATAATATGTACTAAATTTTTTTTAAGAAAATTTTTCACTGCTTTTTCCGCTTCTTTACCAAATTCTCCGGTTATACTCATAGCAGTTACCTGTACCAAAGCTCCCCTATTTACAAAACCCTGTAAAACTTGTGGATTTTTCCGAAAAAAATAATTTCGCTCCGGATGACTAATAACAGGAATTACTCCCAAAACCTGCAAATTAAAACAAACAGATTCAATATGAGAAGAAATCACCTCCGGAAATTCTATAATTAAATAACACCCATGGTTATTTAAAGTTAAAATTTTTCCTTCTTTAAGATGAAGAATTAATTCCGGATAAAGGTGTAAATCCAATCCCGGTAAAACATTTATATTTATTTCTTCTTTTTTTAATGTATTGTTAAATTCATCAACCTTCCGGCAAACAGTTTCTTTTTTATTTAAATATATACCATTCATACTGTGCGGAGTAGCAACAATGGTAGTTATTCCATCTGCTTCTGCTATACGGCACATTTGAAGAGCTTCTTCTACTGTTTTTGCTCCGTCGTCTAGTTCCGGTAATATATGTGAATGTAGGTCGATCAAATGAACCCCGATTTACAAACTACAGTTATGAATTATAAGTTAAAAAACTAAAAACAGCAAAGAATAGATTCCTGCTTTCGCAGGAATGACAACAGTTTAAAATTGCTTCGTCTCTCTGCTCCAGCAAATTCTAAAGACAAAAAATAGATTCCTGTTTGCACAGGAATGACAGATATTTTACAGATTCCGCATCAACAGGTTTTGGACGGGCGTCATAAATGTCGCCCCTACAATTGCTTTGAAAATCTGTAAATTTAAATGAACTATCTCTCTATCTGACCTGCTTTATTATTTATAAAATCCCCCTAGCCCCCTTTTCCAAAGGGGGGAAATCAAGAAGGGAACCCGATAGCAAGGGTTAAAAGATGCTTTCGGGGACGAAAACTATATCGTTGGGCTGAAGAGGAATATCTTTACTCTTGTCACCTGTTTTAGTTATTTCGGTTACCTTTACTTTTATTGTTTCCCCTTTTTCACTGCCTACCCTAATTACTTTAGTTCTATTAGGGGCTGCTTGTTCAGTAAAACCTCCGGCCCGGGAAATTGCTTCTAAAACTGTAGTTGGTTTTTCTCTGGATAATTCATAAGCGGCAGGTTTTCTCACTGCTCCCATTACAAAAAACTTCTCAGGATGGTAACTTTCAATAAAAATATTCACCTGAGGATCTACTAAATAGCCCTCATTAAGAAGCGCTTTTATTTTTTCACATAATTGATTTACAGTCAGACCTGCGGCATGAACCTGCCCAATTAAGGGAAAAGTAATATCACCTGCGGCACTTACTCTTACTTTAGTGGTTAAATCTTTATGCTCATAAACTTTAATCTCAAGGACATCTTCTGAATGGATAGTATATTCTTTTCTATTTTTATTTTCCGTAAAACCTAACCCGGAAATAAAACTTGTTATTATGGTTAAAATTAACAACCTTTTAAATAATGACATATTTCCCCCTTGAAATATGAAAAGACACAAACATAAAGACAGTTAAAAAACAGTTTCATTGGTTTAAATTTGTTTAAATTGGTTAAAAAATAAAAGACTAAACATAAAACAGATTCAATCCATAGATAAAGACAAACAAAAGTTCATAGTCCATCCGCCTTACTGACTGGCGAGACTTTCGCTTTGCTCCAGCAAAACAACTATAGATTCCTGTTTGCACAGGAATGACAAAATAAAAAAGACAAAGAATAAATACTAAACATATAGAATAAATCCGAAATTTTAAATCCGATGATAACGCAGGCTAAAAGCCTGCGGCTACAACATAGCTACATAACAACATAACTACATAATCACATAAAAAATTGATTCTGCAATGATAGAAAATTACAAATGGTTTTTAATAGAGGGCAGTCAGATTTAGACTGGTTTTATTATCTCTATAATTGAAAATATCAAAATTAGAATCTCTTTCCTCATGCTGATAACCTATATTTAAAAAGAGCCACCTTAAAAGTTTATATTTCAGGTTTATACCGGCGCTAGTTAGAACATCCTCTCTTTCCTCTGTCAGGGTACCTATCGTAGTTTCTTCGGGATATTGATTTAACTGATAAGAACCTACTACCTCAGAAAATAATTTTCTATTTAACTTATACTCGTATTTCAACCAGACCTTATTCATCTGATAATAGGCATTAGGAGTAAAAGTAGATTCCATTGCTTTACGTAAGAAACTTAAGTTAAGTGTATTTCTACTATTAAACCGTTCTTTTATATTAATATCAGTGACTATAGTATCAAAATCAGGTGGATCTAAAATAACTTTATATTTACGATTTTGATACCCCACTTTTATAGTACTTTCACACTTACTGGTTAACTTTCCTACTACCCCCACCATTCCTTCTCTGTAATCCGATTCAGGATTAATCAAAGCAGTATCGTACCTGATCTCACCATGGTTATACTCCATTAAAAAAGCTGTTTTGGGAAGAAAACGGTAGTTCATACGGAAAGTATAAATATTTTCGGTTCTATCCTCGGCGGACCATATTTTCTTATAATGATTATGGCGTATATTTTGAATCTTAAAAACTGTTTCCAGCCGGGGAAAGGAAAAAGAAATCTCTCCTTTTAAATCATTTTGAGAATACCTGACCCTATCCATAAATTCCGTATCGGCCCGGTCAAAAGTATCTTTAAAATCGTTTTTTATATTTATTTCAAAATCTCTAAAACTTAAATCCAATGCTCCTTTTAAAATATGATTGTCCGCATCCTGACTGGGGTATTCGGAATATTTTAAAATATTCAGAGAATAATCCATTTCAAAATGATAGTTCCTAAAAGGTATTTCCAGACTTAAAGATGGAGTAAAGGTAGTAAGAAAATCATCTTTTTTATTAGAAGAAGTAAGAAAAACATTGTCATCATGCATTCCTTCTATTGTTAACCCCGGATGCAGTATAAAATCACCCAATTTTATCCCTCTTACCTTGCGAACATAAAGTTTACGGGCATAAAGACTTCCACTGTTTAATAAAAAAGACAACAGAGTTATTAAAACCAAAGTCCCTTTTCTACCTAAAATTTTTTTAAACATCCTTCCTCCCATTAATTAATATATCGGACTTGCCGGTTCTTCATATACTTCAAGAGTAACTTCAATTTCCTTTATTCCCTCTGCCGAACCCGGAGCAATATAAGTTTCTGTTATAGCCGTGACTATTTTGGGAATATTAAGGGCTTTAATAATTTCTTTCTCTAACATTATTCCATCCAGATCTCCGGTACTTAAAAATCCTCTTTTAATTAAAAAAACAAATTTCCTTTCGTCGGTAATATTAGGGGGAGGATTTTGCACCAGGGCAAAATACAAAAAATTTACTACATTTCTTCTTCTTACCATTTTACCAGGGTCAGTACCTACAAAAATATAAATTCCTTTTCGAGCCAAAATTTCCATTTCCACTTTATACAATTCTCTTACCGACATTAAATCTGCATCCGCAGGTAACTTTTCTTCTAAATCCATTATGCGAATAACCATGTCTATAAATTTAGCATTGGTCATATAACGCGCACTCCTTGCCGGAATATTAACACTAACAGTAAATAAAATAACCATTGCAAATAAAATAACAACTGCTTTTTTAAAACTTTTCATTTTTTACTCCTTTCTCTTCTTTTAATTTTAAGATATTAGAATAATATTTTTAACAAAAAAATACTCTTTCAGAGAATAACATTTATATATTCTAATACATTTCAATAAAGCTGTCAAGATTTTTATTTATTTTAGTTTTACTGTAATTTTCTTTAGCAATAATTAATATTTATCAGGGAATAACGCCTATTTTTCTTATCACTACTTTTTTCCCTTTAAAGGAATGAACTACAATTCGGCATATATATCCGCCCTTCATTACCGGTTGTCCCCAACCATCCGTACAATCCCAGAGAATTTCATTTGTCCCTTTCTTTCCACCCTGCTCACCCGGTTTAAATTCAAAATGTTTTATTTCGTAGCCCATCAAATCATAAATAGTAATACTCACCGGCACATTTTGATCAAGTTTATAGGAGAGAGTCGTATTACTTCTTTTAACAT
>JAGLHV010000137.1 GCA_023143305.1 bacterium
AACAATTGTAGGTGAAAAAGCCGGAGAAATGATTTCGATTGCTACTCTTGCTATTAAGAAGAAACTTAAGGCAACTGCTTTTAGTAATTTGATATTTTCTTATCCTACGGAATCAGAAATTTTTAAATTTGCTTCATACAAACTAATGAAAAAATCATTTAAACCCTGGATGAAAAGAATAATAAAATCAATTTTCCTCAGGTAAAAAAGTTAGTTAATTTAGTGGAAACATTGGGGACTAATGTCAAACCCGATTAATAAAGTATTATTATTGTTTCTAATAATTTTTCGTAATTGATACAACTCGTTAATATTATTGATCTTGGTCATGAGGGTTCCTCCTTGTTTTAGTGTATGTCTTCACATAAATTATAACCTAATAGAGGGGCTCTGTTGTTTAAAGTTTTAAAGTATGGGGGAAAGACGAAAAATATATTTTTGTTATCAATATTGATTTACCCGGGGAGTTTATCCCCTTTCTTTCTTTTTCCCTTAACAAACCGGGTTTTTATTAATTCTATCAGTGACTTCGTCACTAGACGAGCCAGTTCCTCATACCAGCCTTTTCTTATACATAATATTTTATTTATTTTTTGTCATATGTATTGTAGCATTCCCACTGCCCTTTAATTAAAAAGCTTGACAAAATAACAAACTGATACTATAATCATAGCAGTATAAGAATTTTTGTGGGGGGGGGTAGAGTGAAGATTTTAACTAAAAATACAGATTATGCTATTCGTGCTTTAATAGTTTTGGCTTTGGATAAGAATCGTTTCATTTCGGCAAGGGAAATATCTCAGGAACAAAACATTCCTTATCAGTTTTTACGAGGGGTGTTGCGAAAATTAAAAAAAAATAAGTTGATCGAATCCAAGGAAGGCATGGGCGGTGGGGTTCGTATTATTAAAAATTCAAAACAAATAAATATTTTTAATCTGATAAAAATATTTCAAGGTGATTTTGAAGTGTCCGAATGTATGTTTAAAAAAAATATTTGCCCTAACAGAAAGTCTTGTGTGTTGAGATCTGAGCTTAAACGTATTGAATATGATATTGGCGTAAAATTTAGGAATATTACATTGGCGAAATTATTAGCAAATATAGATAAAAAGTCTTAGCGTGGATATGTGTAAGGAGATGTTTTAAATGGTTGTGAGTCTTTGATGTTCAGGGAAATGGAAGATTATCTTGGGAGTGATTTCAAAATAATAAATTATGCTAAAGCAGTACTTGATTTTGCGAAGAAATTGATGAATGCAGAAGGATGTGACGAGAAAGTCATTGTTCCATCAGCTAAATAAAAAAGAAAAAATCATTAATGAAAAATTTAAAACAAAAACAGGGATTGATTTAACCAGAAAATTATTTTTAAAAAAGGAGGAATAAATATGTTTTGTTTTCAATGTCAGGAAACGGCAAAGAATCAGGGATGTACGATTAAAGGAGTATGTGGAAAACCCGGGGAAACCGCTGATGTTCAGGATTTGCTTATTTATGTGTGCAAAGGAATTTCTTTTTACGGGAGACGCCTTAAGGAAATAGAGTCTGTTGATAAGAAGTTCGGACATTTTATCTGTCAGGCTCTTTTTATCACGATCACAAATGTTGCTTGGGACGATGAGGCCATTATAGGAAGGATCAAAGAAGCTCTGAAAATCAGAGATAAAATTAAAGAAGTTTTCTTTGCCGCCTATAGTAAGAAATTTGGAAAGGGTTTCTCCGAGGTATTGCCCGATTGTGTCGCATGGTATTCGGATGATAACGCGAAGATTCTCGCTAAAGCCAAGTCTGACGAATTGCGCATTACCGCTCAAGACAATGAAGATGTGAGGTCTTTGCGGGAACTGCTTATTATAGGATGCAAGGGGATTGCTGCTTATGCTGATCATGCCGCTGTGTTGGGACGTGAAAAAGAAGAAATATACGATTTTATTATGGAAGCTCTGGATTCGACCATAAGAGATCTGACGGTTGATGATATGGTAGCAATGGTCCTGAGAGCCGGAGAAAAGGCTGTCTCGACCATGGCTCTTTTGGATGAAGCCAATACAGCTAGCTACGGTCATCCTGAAATTACCGAAGTTAATTTGGGTGTCAGGAAAAATCCGGGGATACTGATAAGCGGCCATGACCTTAAGGACATGGAAGAACTGCTCAAGCAAACCGAGGGAACGGGTATCGATGTGTATACCCACGGTGAAATGCTTCCGGCAAATTATTATCCCGCTTTTAAAAAGTATACTCACTTTGTAGGTAACTACGGCGGGTCTTGGTGGCAACAGAATAAAGAATTTGAGTCTTTTAACGGGTCTATTATTTTGACCACCAACTGCTTGATTCCAATCAAGAAGGAAAATACCTATTTGAAAAGGCTGTTTACTACCGGAGTAGTCAGTTATCCGGGTGCCAACCATATACCGGATAGAGCGAAAGGAGGGTCTAAAGACTTTTCAAAGGTAATCGAACTTGCCAAAACCTGCAAGTCTCCTGAAGAACTGGAAAGCGGCACTCTTGTTGGAGGGTTTGCCCATAATCAGGTCATCGCTTTAGTGGATAAGGTGGTAGAGGCGGTTAAGTCGGGTGCGATCAAGCGTTTTGTGGTCATGGCCGGTTGTGACGGCAGACAGAACACTCGAAATTATTTTACAAAAGTAGCCGAGAATTTACCCAAAGATACGGTTATTCTTACGGCAGGGTGTGCCAAATACCGATACAATAAATTAAAATTGGGAGACATCGGCGGAATTCCCCGTGTTTTAGATGCTGGCCAGTGCAATGACTCGTATTCCCTGGTAGTTATTGCTTTAAAATTAAAAGAAGTATTCGGGCTGAAGGATATTAATGACCTGCCGGTATCATATGATATTGCGTGGTATGAACAGAAAGCGGTTACGGTTCTTCTGGCTTTGCTTTCTTTGGGAGTTAAGGGAATGCGGCTGGGCCCGACGTTGCCCGCTTTCTTATCGCCGAATGTTATCAAGGTGCTGGTGGATAAATTTGACATCAAGCCGATCGGGACGGTTGAGGAAGATATTGAGGCAATGATGGAAGGGAAATAAAGAGAATATACACGTAAGGGAGGGTTGTTTTATGAATGGAAAACATTATGTATAACGATGATAAAAGATATTGGGGGACAGTTTAAAGGGTTAAAGTTCAGCAAGATAAAGAGGGGAGTTTTTCTTTTTCTTGAAGGGAATCCCCTTAGAATTAACCTGCTAATCTTCTCAAACCTTTCCAAAAAAAAGAACAGATACCTTATTTTCTTGACAGTCATATGCGATGAATGATATAATTACGCAGATTGCATAACGCATAATGCGTAAAGGAGGCAAGATGAAAAATCCATTCGTATATGGGAAAGAAGTATCCGGTGATAATTTCTGTAACAGGAAGAGAGAGAAAAATGAGTTATATCGTGATATTATTAATGGACAGAATGTTATTATCTTTTCGCAAAGAAGGTTAGGAAAGACTTCTCTAATTAATGAAGTTTTCAATAAATGTCGAAAAAAAGGAATTATTCCGATATATGTTGACCTTTATCCGATGTTATCAGAAGAAGATTTTATACGTATCTATGCTAAGTCTATTGCAGAAGTTGTGTGGGGAAAGATAAGAAAAAAATTAAAAGAAATTACACAGTTTTTCCACAAGGTTCGTCCTACATTTACTGTCAATCAAACAGGAGAGATATCCTATAGCTTTGACGTCGATAGAAAAGCGATAATTCCGTCTATTGAGGATGTATTGGATGGTGTAAAAAGGTATGCGGATAGAAAAAAGAAAAAAGTAACAGTTTGTTTTGACGAATTTCAGCAAATTGGACAGTTAAAAACTGATAAACTTGAGAAAATAATGCGTTCGTCATTTCAAAAACATAATAATATAGCATATGTTTTCATGGGAAGTAAAAAACATCTCATTACAGATATGTTTAATAATCCTAATAGACCTTTTTATAGAAGTACTAAGTCTTTTCCCCTTGAGAAAATAAATAAATGTGAACTTTCATTATTTATTCAAGATAGATTTCAAACGACAGGAAAGTCCATTTCAAAAGATTTAATAGGGGAGATACTTGATATATGTGAATTACATCCTTATTACGTTCAATATTTTTGTCATATTATATGGGAGCGAGCGATTGACAGAAAGATTGTGAAGCAAGAGGATTTACGCGAAGGGCTGAAACTTTTACTTAAAAGAGAATCTTCTACCTATGAAGCTACCTGGGATCTTCTTACCGTTAAGCAAAAACAAGTACTTGTGGCGATTTCTAAGGTCTCCCCAAATGATAAACTTTTTTCTTCTGAATTCCTCGAAAAACATAATCTTGGTTCAGCCTCAAGTGTTCAGCGAACAGTGCGTAGTTTGATTAATAAGGATTTGATTGATAAGGCAGGAGAAATGTATATGATAATAGATATATTTTTTAAAAAATGGATTTTGCAGTTATAATATTTGTTATTTTAGTTAAAATAGGGACAGCTGAGAAATAAAGAAAACCGTTTTATCTTTATGCTAACATTTTATTGGTAATTAAGTAGTATAGAAGCAACATATTTAATTGATATGGTGGCTGTCGCCGGGTTTCTTTACTCTTGAAGAGAAGAAAAAAAGAAAAATATATTTTTGTTATCAACATTG
>JAGLHV010000138.1 GCA_023143305.1 bacterium
TGGAAAAGGGGGTTAGGGGGATTTATCCTTTGTTTAGAATTTCGGATTTATTTTTTGTTTTATCTATAAATTAAACTATTCAACTAAAGGGTTAAAATGGGGGAAATTTGAAAAAATTTACTCTTTTTGTAATGGGATTTATTTCCTTGATAATTTGTGCCGATAATGTTGATGCCAATACAAAAGGGTCTTTTCTTACTATGGGTACAGGTGCCCGTGCTTTAGGAATGGGTAGTGCTTTTTGTGCAGTGGCGGACGATGCTAATGCTGTTTATTGGAATCCGGCCGGTCTTACTTTTCTATCCAAACCGGAAGTTACGGGATTACACATTAATTTATGGGAAGATACCCTGTATGATTCTTTAAACTATGTTCATCCTTTTGCTGAACTGGGAACTTTTGGAGTAGGGATTATTCGTCTTTCTACAGGGGAAATTGAAAAAAGAGAAGGTCCTTTGGCCCAGGTTTCTACTTTTAGTGATACACAAATAGCTTTTTTAGCTGCTTACAGTAGAAATATTTCCAAAGCGATATCCGCCGGAATAAATTTTAAAGCAATAAACCAAAAGATAGATATATATTCTGATACGGGATGGGGTATAGATGTTGGTTTTTTATGGAACATCAATGCAAATATTTCCACAGCAGTTAATTTTCAAAATGCTTTATCCCCGGTTTTAAAATTAAAATCAGTAGAAGAAAAATATCCTTTAAATGCTAAGATTGGAGTAGCTTACCATTTATGCAATGTACTGCCCCGGCATAATAACAAAATAATTTTAGCCGTTGATGTAGATGAAACGGAAGGATTAACTACTAAACAACATTATGGGTTAGAATATTGGATTGAGAATAGATTTGCCTTAAGGGGTGGATATAATGAGGATAATCTTACTGCGGGATTAGGGGTCAAGTATCGTAATTTTAACTGTGATTATGCTTTTGCTCCTCATCAATTAGGAGAAACCCATCGTTTTTCTTTTACCACTCGATTTGGGTCTTCTCTGGAAGAAGAAGGGAGAAAAGTCCAGCAAGAGGAGCGAAAAGGAAAAAAAATTCAAGCAGAAAAATATTATAAAGAAGGACAGAAAAGAGCAAAGGAAAAATGTTATCAGGAAGCAGTGGATATTTGGAAGAAGGAGGCGTTACCCTGGACACGAATGAGTGGAGACGAAAAATTAGAAAGTAAAATAAAAGAAAGTATAAAAGAGATAGAAAAAGAAATAAACAAAGAAAGAGAAGTACGCTTTTTTGCCGGAGGAATAAGATTTATTCAGGAAGGAGAATATCTTAAAGCTTATAAAAAATTTAAACAGGTATTAAAAATAAATCCTTTATATAAAGATGCGATATTACAGGCGGAGGAAGTAAAAAATAAAATGATAGGAACTGTTAATCTTGGTGAAAAAGCAAAATTTCATTTTGAGCGAGGCTTAAATATTTATGCAAGCGGAAGATATAATGATACTATTATAGAATGGAAGAAAATTTTAATCATAAATCCGGGCTTTAAAAAACTAAATGAATATATTGAAAAAGTAAGACAGGAAAAGCAAAAAAGAATACCTATTCCTGTTCGATTAGGAGACAGGCATTATCAAAACAAGGAGTACTTACAGGCAATAAAAGAATGGGAACAGGCATTAGGGGATAATCCCGGAAGTGAAGCAATAAAGAAAAGAATAATACAGGCCGGAAAGAAAATAAGAGGTTTGATTCAGGAACAGCTTGTAGAAGGAAGAAGAGAATTAAGAGCGAAAAACTTAAATAAAGCAATAGAAAAATTCGTATCTGTGTTAAAGTTGGATGCAGGTAATCAGGAAGCAAAAAAAGGTATTGCTCTGGCACGAAAAAAGCTTAAAAAAATAAAAAAGAATAAACAACATATTTCGGAAAACAGTACTGTTAGTCAACAGATAGACTATAAAAAAATAGACAACCTTCTTAAGAAAGCAGAGGATTATTATTTTGAGAGTAGATACGAAAAGTCTATTGAAGTTTTAACAGAGATTCTTAATTTAGATCCCACTAATGAACAAGCACTAAAATTTTTAGCAAGAGTAAAAAAAGTAAAAGGAAAGTAAAAAATATAATTGATGAAAAAAAAACCGGTTATTTTAGCTTCTGCGTCTAAAAAACGTACAGAAATACTCAGTGCTTGCGGCATAAAACATCGAGTTGTTGTTTCCGCAGTGAAAGAAGAATTTAAAAACGGTAAACACATAAAGGATTTAACTATTAGCAATGCACATAAAAAAGCATATGCAGTGTCCCAAAAAGTTAAAGAAGGTATTATTATCGGAGCGGACAGCTTAGTAATAGTGAAGAATGAAATTATAGGTAAACCCAAAAACAGGAAAGAAGCAAAAAGATTTTTACATCTTTTTAGCGGGAATACAATTGCTGTTTATACCGGCCTTTGCTTAATTGATATGCCGGCAGGTAAAACGGTATCAGGGGTGCAGGTGTCCGGATTAAAAGTAAAACCCCTTTCGGACAGTGAGATTGAAAAATATTTAAAAATCTTAAAATCTTACGATAAAGCAGGCGGGTTTTCTATAGAAGGGGCCGGGGCTATTATTTTTGATGATATCCGGGGTTCTTATTTTAATATATTAGGTTTGCCTTTATTTAAGCTAAAGCAATTACTTAAAAAATTAAACATAAACATTCTTGATTTAATTCAAGTTTAATTCCCCGCAGCTTGTTGTGTCATTCCCGCGAAAGCGGGAATCTACAGGGATAGACTCCTGCTTTCGCAGGAGTGACATTGATTGATCTTGCTGCGGAGAGGTTATTTTGGGATAAATGGAATCTATGTAAAAAAGGGGAACAACAATGACTCGTTTTAAATTTTATACCGGTTTTTTGTTTTTTATAATTGTGGTTATATTTATCATTCAAAACCCTGTAGTCGTAAATATAAAATTTTTTATCTGGGAAATTAAGAATTGTCCCATACTTTTTTTGGTAATTATTCCCTTATTAATAGCAACGTCCATGTCTTTCTTGTTTGGAATTATAAAAAGCATGAGATTTAATGCAAAATATAAAAAGGAAATAGAAAAGAGGAATGAAGAGTTAGAAATCTACAAAAAAGAAATAAGAAAGTATAGAGACTTAATGTCAGAAGATGGTAATAGTGCTATAGGTAAACTATTGTAAAAAATTTGCCAAAAGAAATTCTTGACACTTTTTGACCAAATATGCTACAATATTTTTGAAAAACTTGGTGGTTAGAGGTTTGAGTCAGGAAGTTTGTGTCTTATAAACTTTTAAAATTATATAAAAAGTATCTACCCGCCATTGTTTTTGTGGCGGGGTTTTTGTCTATAATCATGGATTTAAAAAAGGACGGATAACGGATATATGAAAGCTAAAATACTACGCGTTAAAAGAATAATTAAATTTTTTCCTTCAGGAATAGTTATAGCAATTAGTTTTTACTTAATGTCAATTATTCCTGCTTATGCTTTTTTTAAAGAGATAGGTGCTGCCCGCCCAACAGGAATGGGAGGGGCATTTATTGCCGTAGCTGATGATACCAGTGCTCTTTTGTGGAATCCGGCAGGGGTAGCCCAAATAGAAGATACGCAAATAAGTTTTATGTATGCTCAGCCTGTTGTTACGGATAATCGGCCGGATTTAAAGTTAAATTATGTTGCTTTTGTGCAACCCTTAGGAAAAAATCTGGGAACGATAGGAATAGGGTGGACAGGGGTTGACTTTTCTGATTTACATCGAGAGGATACTTTTATATTAAATTATGGGGTAGATTTAGAAGCCTTTATTACTCTTTTGGATAGAGATACTATTTATACAGGATTTAGTCTAAAATCCCTTAATTATATACCAAAAACAGCAGAAAAAGATTCCCTGGATTTATTATTATTTGACTCCCGGGAAAAAGAAACAGCAATAACAGCAGACTGGGGAATATTATGTAAACCTACAGGCCGGTTATCTCTGGGAATGAGTGTAAAAAACTTAACCCAGCCTACTATAGAGCTGGAGACAGAGGAAGAGATAGCGTTGAAATTAGGAATAGGTGCTGCCTGGCAGGTAGATGAGGACAAAATTTTAGCTCTGGATTTATCCCGGCAGGAAGATGAATGGCAGGTCAATATCGGTGGTGAAATATGGTTTTTGGATAAAAAAATAGGATTAAGAAGCGGGATAAACTTAGATACCGGGGCAATAGGCATTAGCCTGGGTAAACTATTTTATAAAAATATAGATTTACATCTTGACTATACCTTTGAATATCCTTTTGATTCAGAAGAAAACGACCTAACTCATTGGTTTTCACTGGGAGCAAGAATAGGTAAAGATAGAGATTTATCATGGGACGAAACTTACGAAGAAAAAGAAACAGAAGAGGTGGTTCCCTATCTTCTCGGTCCGGATGATGAAGTGGAAGTTTTGGTGAGAAAACACCCGGAATTTAGTACCGCTGCCAAAGTAGATCCCTACGGAAATATTGTTATTCCCTTATTAGGAGAAATGGGGGTAGAAGGGATGACCAGGCAGGAAGTAGCTAATGCTCTGGAAAAGGATTTGCTTTCTTATATTGGAAGACCTAAAGTGAGTGTGGTAATTACTGAATACAGAAGTAAAGTAGTATATGTCCTTGGTCAAGTAAATCGTCCGGG
>JAGLHV010000139.1 GCA_023143305.1 bacterium
GAATTAGTTTCAGTTGACACATTGGTCGAAATTCAGAAATAAATAACAAAAGAAATGTTTTTTTAGTCTTGACAATTAAGAGATTCTTTGTTAGTTTTAGAGGGTGATTAATTATTTAAGAAAAAAAATAAATGAAAAGAGGGGGTGAACGTAAAATAAAATTTCATTTGGAGATTTTAAAAGCAGTTAAATTAAAAAAAACAAAAAAGGGGGATATAAATGAATAAATGTTGGATATTAATTTTAACAGTTTTATTTGTTTTTGGTATTACCTTTACTGCATACTCTGAAGGTGAGAAGATTAAGGTTAGCGGGGATATTAATATCCGTGCAATAAATCATGAAAGCCTTGATCTTAGAAGCGGAAATATTGGGGGCTCGTGGTGGATGTCAACAGTACGCTTACGCTTAGATGCTGCTTTATCCGATGATGTGACTGCAACAGTGCGACTGCTTAACGAAAGGGATTGGGGATTAGAAGTAAGTGCTTCTGATAGCCAGAGTACCGATATTGATTTGGATTTAGCGTATGTCACTTTGAAGAAAATTCTTTTTTCTCCTTTAGATTTAATAATTGGCCGTCAGGAATTAGTTTTTGGTAATGCTATGATTATTGGTGATCCGGATACGAATTTATTAGTATTTTTTAGTCCAAACATTACTGCGATTAATGCTATAGATTTAAGTGAACGTAAAGCTTTTGATGCTATCCGGGCAACAATTGATTTGGCCCCTATAGTTATTGACCCTTTTTATGCACAAATTAGTGAAGGGAATAGTGTGAATCTTGAAGACGATGTAGATCTTTATGGAGTTAATTTTCGTTATAATTTTTCTGAAAACAATGCTCTTAGTGAAATTTATTATTTTGTTAAAGAGACAGGCAAAGATGCAGCTCTTTTTAAAGATAAAGTAAACACTGTTGGCTTTCGTTGTAGTTTTGGCCCTAACTTTGCTCCTGATTCACCAACACTGCCTTTTGTTCTTCAGGCAGAAATAGCTCATCAAACCGGAGATTTTCCCGGGGGATTGGCAAATAGTGTATTGTCAACATACCATTTTCCGGGGGACAGAGATGCCTGGGCGACAGATATTTCTGCAACCTTACTTACCCCTATTAAATTGCTTCCGTCGATAACTCTACTTTATAATTATCGTTCCGGGGAACAAGAAGGGGATCTGGGAGGGGACTATACTGCCTGGGATATAATGTGTGAAAATCAGGGAGGTGGAAGTCTGGATAACGCCCTGGTTGCTCCTTGTAATGCTCATCTTATGCATATTATTACTCAGCTCAAACCGGTTAAAGATCTTACTGCTAATATAAGATATACTCATTATCTTTGGGATAAGAAACCTTTGGAAGGGACTGCTCTTTTTGGAGTTTATGGAGTTTATATTCTCCAAAATGAAGAACATTTAGGTGATTTCGTGGAGTTAGACCTTCAGTATGCTTATAATAAAGAGGTTACTTTTGGCTTAAATACCGGGGTGTATTTGGCGGGTGCTACTTTTAATGAGATTAATGATACTACTGGTTATCGAATCATTGGTTCAATGAAAGTAACTTTCTGAGACAATTCATATGGAAAATTAATACCCCCGGAAAAGCTTTTTATTCCGGGGGTATTTTATTTGTTTTTTGAAGTTTGAAAATAGGGATAGTTCGGGTATTTATGAAAAAAATATTGTCTCTTGTTTCTTTGTTAGTAAATTTATTATCAGGAGGATTTAATATATGGATCAAAATAATGAAAAGACAAGAGGACAAAGAATAAAGGACCTGAAAGAAATTGCTATTGTAATTGATACATGGGATGATGTTTTTTCGGATTTTGATCCCAGGCCATTAAGTATGCGTACAGTATCAGAGGATTTCATTGAAGAACTGAAAAAGCGTTATCGGGAAACCCGGACAGGTTCTTTTTTCATTACCATTTATTCTCCCGTGGCTTTAAAAAATGAAGAATCGGAACGAATGGTTAGACAGCGATTAAAAAAACATTTTTTTCATATGTTTTTACAAAAGAAAAAAAGGATTACCCGTCTTCGTATCCGGGGAGTAATATTTGTTCTTGTGGGAATCTGTTCTTTAAGTTTTTTGACTATGGCTACTTATTTAAAATTTTTAAATGTTCTTACTCTTGATATTTTGAGTATTATTCTTATGCCTTTAGGATGGTTTGGTTTTTGGGAGGGGCTTTCTAAACTTATTGATAATTCTCCTGTTTTTATCCAGGAGGAAATGTTATTTGGGAAGATGTCCAAAGCGAATTACCGGTTTAAATATATAGAAGAAAAAAATTGAAAGAGGAGGTTTAATTGATAGGTTTTAAAAAATATTTTTGTGGAAACAAGATGGAACGGATGCCTGATATAGCATTTATAATGATGTCGTTTAGTTTTAAACTATTAGATTTTTTTTCTTCGGTTGATAAACGAATGGATGGCTTTGGGATTAAAAAAAAATTCACGGTAATAGATTATGGGTGTGGTCCCGGAAGGCATTTAAAAAAAGTATCTGGTTTGGTCGGTGAAAAAGGCAAGGTATATGCTGTAGATATTCATAAATTAGCAATAAAGTCGGTAGAAAAGAAAATAGAAAAATACGATTTAGGAAATGTTGTGCCGGTGTTAGCAAATGGGCATTTTTGTAAGATTGATGCTCATATTGCTGATATGATTTATGCCTTAGATATGTTTCATATGATTAAAACCCCTCTTTCTTTTTTGAAAGAATTACATCGTTTATTAAAAAAAGACGGGTTTTTAATCATTGAAGATGGACATCAACCTCGTAATGAATCAAAAACAAAGATAAATAATTCAAAACTTTGGAATATTGTTGAAGAGTCGAAAAAACATTTAAAGTGTATTCCTGTTTGAGCTGAAAAAATGATTTTTTAAAAGTGACTATCTATTTTTTCTAAATTTCAGAATAGAATAGAAAAAAAACAGGTGATTGATAAAAATAGGCGAAAAGTGTGCTAATTGTATCCAAAAAACTTGGATTCTGACCGGATTAGTTTTTATTTTTTCTTTTTTTAAGGAAAAGCTAAAAGGGTGTTTCCCTCTTATAAGTTGCCACTCTGTTTCAAATGGCCGGGTTGATTCTAAATTAGGTTTTTTATTCCCTTTGGTATTACCTCTTTAAGTGAGATTGTCTGATATTCCAGTCTTAAAACGGGGTCGATACAAAAAATATCCCCTTCGTCAGGAAAAGCAATATAAAGGGTGTCTTCATCAGACAAAGAAGCTGGTTTTTCTTCTCTGAGATTGGAGAATCTTTGAGAAGGACGAGGGATACATTGTTTAGCCACCCAGTTGTTGTAAAATGCAGGATAAATTTCGTATACCCGTCTTGTGACGAATTCCTTTGGACAATTTTTTCCGGCAAGTAAGCCATTACGTACATCAATTTGGTAACTCTGGTGAATGTTGCATTTGCTTTGAGGTTTAAACCCGGAAATAAATTTTTCTACTATTTCATTAGAACAGTGTATGGATGTTGGACAAAAACAGGTTAATATGCTATTATTTAGACAAAGAAAATCAAAAAAGGAGGAATATTATTGATGAAACACTTAGTTCGCATATGGTTATTAATTGGTTTCGTTTTATTGTTTTTTCTTTTTGGTTGCAATCAAAGGTTTTCTTTTCTAAAACAAAAGTCTCCTTTAGAAAAAGAAATAAATTTTTGTTTAAAACTGGCTGAAATTTCTATAGATAATTCTTATTGTATTGATTATTATTGTGACCTTTCAAAACTTTACAATGAATTAGGAAATTATAAGAAATCTCAGGAGTATAATGAAAAATGGGTAGAAGGTATAATCAGGCAAAACGGTATGGAAGATATAAAACGGGTTGATAGTTTTGATTACTATAACAAGGTCATATCTGTTTGTGATGAATTTATTTCTTCTGATTCACAATTTATTTACGCTTATATGAAAAAAGCGAGTGCTTATATGGCATTACAACAAACTGACCGTGCTTTTAAAGTGATAAACAAAGCAATTGAGATTGAGCCTGAAAATGCTGATCTTTACATTTTACGCTCTGCTATGTATGTAAAGGTTAATCAGGGGGGGGAATCTCAAATGGATGAAAAAAAGGCAAAAGAATTATTGGTGCAAAAATCAGAAAAAAAATAAATTTTGTCTTGATTTAAAATTTAATCTGATCGAATGAAGAAAATAGAAGTAAAACGAGAGGAAGTTATACAAATAAAAATTTAGCAGGTTCAAGCCGTACCTTATTTAGAAAAAGTTTTGAAACTTCGGACTGATAACCAGGATAAAGTATTAATACTACAATGGGTTGAAAAAGGAAAAGGGTAATATTTTAATATTGCGAATTTGCAAAATGGGGGGGGGATTTTGGGTGGAATTGTACAGAAAATTTGGCATGTAGGCTGGTTAACGGTGATTATTTTTGCCGGGGTTTATTTTGTTCTGCTGTTTTTTTTAGCTTTTTTTCAATCCGACCTTATTTATTTTCCCCAGCGTGAGATTACCACGGTGCCCGGGAGCATAGGACTTTCATACGAAAATGTTTATTTTAAAACTAGTGACGGAGTAAAACTTTATGGTTGGTTTGTGCCTGCAAGAGAAGCCAGGGGTGTGGTTTTGTTTTCTCATGGGAATG
>JAGLHV010000014.1 GCA_023143305.1 bacterium
TTTGCTCAGCATAAACTCAGTCGAAGGGCTCAGTATAGGGAGCTGAAGGATCTCGTTATAACAAATTATAGGGGTTAAAATGAATATTATTGACAAGCTATTTATAGGTGATAAAAAAATAAAAGCAAAAAAGATAATGAAAATTGTTGGAGAAATCGTTTTTCTTTTACTTCTTTTGTTTTTATTGGGTTTGTTTGGGATTAACCAAATAATGACTGTACTTGTACATAGCAGAAAATCAGTTATGGTTCCGAATTTAACGGGAAAGACTATAGAAGAAGCGGTGGATATTTTAAGTGAGGAAAATTTGTATCTAAAAAAAGACGCAGAACAATATAATAGTTCTATTCCTCCCGGTTATATACTTTTCCAATCTCCTTCCGCCGGTGATGTAGTAAAAGAAAAAAGGGTCGTAAAGGTAATTATTAGTCAGGGGGGAGAAGTAATTTTTGTCCCGGATACAATAAATCAAGGTTTGCGTAGTGCAGAAATTATTTTAAGACAGGTGGGTTTATCACTGGGAGAACAAACAAGAGAGTATTCTGTTAAAGTTCCCAGGGATTTAGTTGTTTCGCAGGATCCTCTTCCCCATACTACCGTAGGAAAGGGAACGTTGGTTAATCTTGTGATTAGTGATGGGCCTCCCGGGGAAGGAACCTTGTTAATGCCGGATTTAATTGGTAAAAAAATTAAAAAGGCTATGGAAATAATCAAACAGTGGAATTTGATTATTGAAAGAATTGATAGGGAAGAAAATGATGAATACGATGCGGATACTGTAATTGCTCAAAATCCGCAGGCGGATACCCTGATAGAAGAAGGAGACAATCAAAAAGTATTTTTAATTATAAGCATTAAGAAGGGAACAGAAATTTCTTCTGTTAAGAAAGAAACAAAATTTATTTATTACGAAGTTTCTCAAGGGATGTTTGATAAAGATTTGCGAATGGTACTTATAGATGGTTCAGGAGAAAGAACAGTATATGATAAGGTTCATCCTCCCGGAACAAAAATAAATATTCCTGTTGAAGTAATAGGAAAAGCAAAAGTTAAAATATATGTTAATGATATTTTAATGGTAGAAAAGGACTTATAAAGCTATGGTGAAAATTGCTCCCTCCATTTTGACTTGTGATTTTAGTGATTTAACCGGAGAAGTAAAAAAGATGGAAAAGGAAAAAGTGGATATGTTGCATTTGGATATTATGGACGGCCATTTTGTTCCCAATCTTTCTTTTGGTCCGATGGTGGTAAAATCTTTACGTCCAAAAACGAATTTATTTTTTGATGTACATTTAATGATTGAAAATGCAGATGAATTTTTATTGCCGTTTAGTCAGGCCGGAGCAGATCTTATTACGGTACATATTGAGTCCTGCAAAGATTTAGGAAATACTATAAATAAAATAAAAAGCCTTGGTAAAGGAGTGGGTGTTTGTTTAAACCCGGATACCCCTATTGAAAAGATAATAAAATTTTTGCCGGAATTAGATCTGGTAATGTTAATGAGCGTTTTTCCCGGGTTTGGAGGGCAGAAATTTATTTGTTCTGTCCTGAAAAAAATAGAAAAATTAAAGGCGATAATAGAAAAGGAAAAACTGAATTTAGATATTGAGGTTGATGGTGGGATAAATATCAAAACAGCAGCACAAGCAGTTTCTTCAGGAGCAAGCATATTAGTTGTTGGTTCGGCTCTTTATCAGGCAGAAGATTTAGGAGAGACAATAAAATACTTAAAAAATCTTTCTTATTAAATCTATTGACATAATTGATTTTTTAGGATATTATAAATGTTTGTAAATTTGGAGGAGGAGGTTTTATGAGTGTAATAATAAGAATGAAAAGGGTAGGTGTAAAGAAAAAACCGTATTATAGAATAGTAGTTGTGGATGCAAGAAAAAGAGAGACGGGAAAAGTTTTAGAAATTTTGGGGCAATATGATCCAAGAAAAGCAGTAAACTCAGAGAAAATAACGGTGGATAAAGAAAGAGTTATTCATTGGCTGTCTTGTGGAGCGGTTCCTTCAGGGACAGTGAGCAGTTTTTTAAGTAAGATAGAAGGAATTAGTATTAAAAAGAAATGGATTAAAAAAAAGCTGCCCAAAAAATCTAAGAAACCCAAAAGCGATAAGTAATTTTTGTTTTCGGGAGAAAAAAAATGATAGAACTTTTATTATATCTGGCAAAGTTATTGGTAAATAATCCTGAAGAAGTACAGGTTAAAGAAGTAAAAGGAAAAAGAGATATTACGTTAGAATTAATAGTTAATTCTAACGATTTGGGAAGGATAATTGGGAAAGAGGGTAGAATAATAAAGGCAATAAGAACTATTGTTAATACTGCCGCTATAAAGCAGGGGAAAAAAGTGGCAGTAGAGCTTGTAGAGTGAGTAATTCGGGTGAATATTTTACTGCAACGATAATTGTTCAAAATACAGATAATGGAAAATAAAAGGATTTGATTTTTTGAAATAACACATGAAATAATAATAATGAATAATAAATTAGGCAAAGATTTTTTCTATATAGAGGACTTGATGGGATTAAGTGTTTTTTCCGAAGATAGAAATAAATTAGGAATTATTACTCGCGTTTGGAAAACAGCAGCTAATGATGTGTATGTAGTAAAAAATGATGAAAGAGAAGTACTCATTCCTGCTATAAAAAAAGTGGTGAAGAAAATAGACCTTGATAAGAGGGAAATGGTAGTTTGTCTTTTAGAAGGATTAGATGGGTTATAAAAAAAAGTTAATATTTGATGTTTTGACTATATTCCCCTGTATGTTTTCCGGTCCTCTTACTGAAAGTATAATTAAACGGGCTCAAGAAAAAAAGGTTATTCAAATAAATTTACATAATTTGAGGGATTATACACAGGATAAGCATCGCCTTACTGACGATTATGCTTATGGGGGCGGGGCGGGAATGATTATGAAACCCGAACCTATTTTTGGTGGGGTTAAAAAAATATTAGATGAACGTACCAAAGGGAAAAAGAATATAAAATTGAGTGATATTCGTATAATTTTAATGTCTCCTCAAGGAAAACAGTTTAACCAAAAAATGGCTGAAGGGTTAAAGAGTGCAAGGTGCTTAATTTTTATTTGCGGTCATTATAAAGGGGTTGATGCGAGGGTTAAGACATTAATTACCGATGAAATTTCGATTGGGGAATATGTTTTGACCGGCGGGGAATTACCGGCAATGGTGGTAATTGATGCAGTGACACGGTTAATTCCTAAGGCAGTAAACAGACTGGAGTCTGTGAGGAAGGATTCATATTCGGGGAGGTTACTTGATTATCCTCATTATACCCGGCCGGAAGTGTTTAAAAATTTGAAAGTACCTGAGGTTCTTTTGTCGGGAAATCATAGCCGGATTAAAAAATGGAGAAAGATTGAAGCTGTAAAAAATACTTTTTATAATAAACCGGAACTCCTGGAAAAAATTAGAAAGAGTAAGGAAGAAAAGGAAATATTGGCTGGAATTAAATTAGCTTATAAGAAAGAGAAGAAAGTAGAACCATAAAATAAAAATTAATTTATATTAAAAAAAGGAGTCAGAAAATGAATTCAATACGAGAGATAGAAACTAAAATATTTAAGGGAATGTTTAGAGAAAGTATTCCTCCCTTTAAATCCGGGGATAGGGTGAAGGTGTATATAAAAATTGTTGAAGGTGAAAATAAAAGAATTCAGATTTTTGAAGGAGATATAATTCGTCGAAAAGCACAAGGATTAGGTAGTACTTTTACCGTGCGAAAAATATCTTATGGAATAGGGGTAGAAAGAACTTTTCTTCTTCATTCTTCTTCTTTGGATAAAATTGAAGTGGTTAGAAAAGGTAGAGTAAGAAGAGCTGCTCTTTATTATTTGAGGAAAAAAATAGGTAAGGCTGCCCGAATCAAAGAAAAAAAATAAATTTAAAAATTCTAAGGAATTAAATGCAAAGTTCTAAGGAATTATTTGTTTTTGACCGAAAAATAAGACAAAAAGGATTTCCATTGCTGGCTGGGTGTGATGAATCAGGACGCGGGCCTTTAGCCGGGCCTTTAGTAGCTGCAGTGGTAGTATTACCGGGTGATTTATATATTCAAGGCTTAGATGATTCTAAAAAACTGAGTGCAAAAAAACGAGAAAAACTTTTTCAATTTATTTCTAGTAATTGTTTAAGTATGGGAATTGCAATTGTTAATGAAGCTACAATTGACCGGATGAATATTTTTAAAGCTACTTATTACACTATGGGTCGAGCTTTTAATAATATGAATTTTATGCCGGATTGTTTGTTAGTTGATGGGAATTATATTATTCCCGGAATTGATGTTTGTCAGGAAAGTATTGTTGGCGGTGATAGAAAGAGTGCAGTTATTGCTGCGGCTTCTATTCTGGCTAAAGTGACACGGGATAAAATTATGCAGGATATGGACAAGAAATACCCCTGTTACAGTTTTGCTAGTAATAAAGGGTATGGAACAAAAATTCATATGGAAGCACTTACTAAATACGGTCCTTGTATTATACATCGTAAGACTTTTCAACCGGTAAAGAGTTTAATATGGGAAACAAATATTTACAATCGGGTAAAGACGGAGAAAAAATAGCGGTAAATTATTTGCGCCGGCAAAAATACAAAATAATTTGTGAAAATTATTGTACAAAGCTGGGAGAAATAGATATTATTGCCCGGGATGAGGAAACAGTTGTTTTTGTAGAGGTTAAATATAGGGCATCTGACTGGTTTGGTTTTCCCCTGGAAGCAATAGATAAAAGAAAACAGAATCAAATCGCAAAATCTGCTTTATGTTATGTCAAAGAAAAAAATATTGCTCATACCCGTTTACGTTTTGATGTGGTAGCTATTTGTGGTGATACGGTGGAGTTAATAAAAAATGCTTTTCTTTTAGATGAAAGATATATTTATTAAAATTTTTTTAAAGTCTTTTATTTCCTTCCATATTTGCTTCATAACATAAAAAATAGATTCCACTGATATTGTTAAAAGAAGGGGTGTTTAATGTTTGATACTCATGCCCATTTATCCAGTAAAGATTTTGATAATGACCGGGAAAAAATCATAGAAGAGGGAATGAAGAAAGGGGTTACCGGGATTATTTGTGTTTATTCTGATTTTAAAGAAGAGTGCTTGTCTGATTTTTTTCAATTGATTAAAAAATATGATTTTATTTATGCATCCATTGGTATTCATCCTCATCAGGCAGCAATATACAAAGAAATCTGGCAAAGTCTTGAAAATTCATTAAAAAGGTCTAAAATAGTTGCTCTGGGAGAAATAGGACTGGATTATTATTATAAAAACTCTTCCGTGGTTATTCAAAAGGAAGTTTTCAGAAAACAGTTACGATTAGCTAAATCGTTCAAATTACCGGTGATTATTCATAGCCGCAATTCAATGAAAGATACTCTTCAAATAATTAAAGAGGAAAAAATTAATTTCGGAGTAATGCATTGTTTTTCCGGTAATAAGGAGGAATTAAAAGAGTGTTTAAATCTTGGTTTTTATATTTCTCTTTCCGGGATAGTAACTTTTCCTAAAGCACAAATAATGAGAGAAGTCGCCGGATTAATTCCAGAGAATCGATTATTGCTGGAGACAGATGCTCCTTATCTTGCTCCTCAACCGGTAAGGGGAAAAAGAAACGAACCATCTTTTATAAAACATACCTTTGGGGAAGTTGCTTTAATTCGCGGGGTTTCTTTATCCGAATTAGAAAAAAGTACTATGCAAAATGTTAAAGCGCTGTTTAATATTACATAATCAAAGGGAAAAAATGAAGATAGAAAATACTAAGGTTAAAATTGTTCAGAAGAATATGTTTAGACAGACTGTAGGGGCAATAGTTTTTTTTACTGATAATAATTTAGTGTTAGATAAAAAAGAAGTATCTTTTATTCGTAGAATAAAGGTTTTGGCCGGGGGTAATAAAAATAAAATAAAGCTTGCGATAAGGGATGTTTTAAAAATAGTAGAAGAAAAAAAGATTACTTCCATTGCTTTTTCTGTTCTCTGTAGTGGAAATAAAAGTTTATCTTTAGAAGGATTATGCCGAATAGTGATTGGGGAAATATCCAAACATTTCGAAAAGCACTCTTTTTTAGGAGAAATTATTTTTGTCCTTCCTGATAGGAAAACTTGTTCTACCTTTAAGGAATTAGTAACGGGGTGTATCGGTTATATCCAGAGGGAAAAAGGGATTTATCCTGTTCCTACGGTGGATATTATTATTGAATTTAAAGAAGGTATTGTTTTGATTAAAAGAAAAAACCCTCCTTATGGCTGGGCAATTCCCGGGGGATTTGTGGAATATGGTGAAAGTCTGGAGACAGCGGCAAAAAGAGAAGCAAAAGAGGAAACAAATTTATCTTTAAAAGATCTTTTTCAATTTCACACTTATTCTAAATCCGGCAGAGATCCCCGTTTTCATACGGTTTCTACGGTTTTTGTTGCTCAAGGAAAAGGAAATCCTAAAGCCAGGAGTGATGCTCAGGAATTAAAGCTATTTACCATGCAAAACTTACCTGAAAAATTCGCTTTTGACCATGGCCGAATAATTAAGGATTATTTCCTATTTAAAGTTAAAAATCCAATGAAGAAAATCTATTCCACCTGAATAAGGGAGGATAGGGGGTAAGCCGGGACAAGGGTTAAGGTATAGGGTGATGTAAATGAAAATTAGTAATGTAAGTAAAAAGAAAGAAATTTTTTCCTGGGCAATGTATGATTTTGCCAATTCAGCTTTTGCTACAACGATTTTAGCAGTAATTTTTAATGTTTATTTTGCTACGGTAATAGTTGGAACAGAGGGAGTGCGAATTTTAGGCTTTAATTTGCCTGGCGATGTTCTTTGGGGGTATGTAGTTTCTTTTTCCATGATTTTAGTTTGTTTGAGTAGTCCTATTCTGGGTGTAATAGCTGATTTTTCCCGGACAAGAAAGAAATTCTTGTTTTTTTATTGTTGTCTGGGGGCTATTTTTACCGGATTATTATTTTTTACGCAGGAAGGGGATTACCTTTCTGCAATAATTTTTTTCGTTATAGCCAATCTTGGGTTTTCCGGAGGAAACGTTTTTTATAATGCTTTTCTCCCGGAAATTTCTAATGAGAAAAATGTAGGGAGAATTTCGGGTTTAGGTTGGGCATTAGGATATTTAGGGGGAGGGTTGTGTCTCCTTTTAAATTTAGCTATGATTCAAAGTCCTCAGTTATTCGGTATACCGGATAAAAATTTTTTACCGGTAAGAATAAGTTTATTAAGTGTGGGGTTTTGGTGGATTTTATTTGCTTTACCTATTTTTTTCTGGACAAAAGAAGAAAGTAAAAAGCAAACTTCAAAATGTTTATTAAGTTATGTGAGTATTGGTTTTAACAGACTTAAGTCTACTTTTGGAAAAATAAAAAATTATAAACATCTAACCAGGTTTTTAATATCGTATTTAATCTATAATGACGGGATTCAGACTGTAATTGTGATGGCGGCTGTTTTTGCCGGTAAAGAATTAGGAATGTCTCATGGGGAAATAATTAAATGTTTTCTCTTAATTCAGGGGGTTGCTTTCCTGGGAGCACTTTTATTCGGATATTTAGCAGATAAAATAAATATAAAAACTTCTTTAGTTATAACCCTTTTTATTTGGTGTGCAGTAGTTGTTTGGGCTTTTTTTATACGTTCAAAAATGGAATTTTGGATTTTGGGTTGTATTGTAGGGCTTATTTTGGGGGGAAGTCAATCGGCCAGCCGTTCTCTTTTTAGCCTTTTTGTTCCTCCGGAAAATAGTGCTGAATTTTTTAGTTTTTTTGCCATAAGCGGTAAATTTTCCAGTATCCTGGGCCCTTTTGTTTATGCCTTGTTAGGGCATATTTTTAATTCCAGTAGAATTTCGATTTTAGCCCTGGTAGTATTTTTTATTATAGGATTAATTGGTTTATATTTTGTAGATGAAGAAAAAGGATTTTTAGAAAGTAAAAATCCTCTTTTTTAAGAAGGAATAAGCAAATTCCAAATACTTGACCTTTAATATTAAAAATGGTACAATCAAAAAATATGAAAAAAGATTCTCATAGCAATAAAGAAAAGACACTAAAAGCTTTGAATAAAGAAAAAATTCCCATTCATATTGCGATTATTATGGATGGAAATGGAAGGTGGGCTCAACGAAAAGGGTTGCCCAGATTTTTGGGACATAGAAAAGGAGCGGAAAGAGTCAAAGAAATAGTTAAAATCTGCCGGAATATAGGAGTTCGTTTTTTAACCCTTTATGTTTTTTCTTCGGAAAACTGGTCTCGTCCGGCAAAGGAAATAAAGATAGTAATGGTTTTGTTAAGAGAGTTTCTCTTAAAAGAAGAAATGGAATTTAAAAAAAACAAGGTTAAATTGGTTGTTTCCGGAAAAACTGAGAAATTATCTTCTACGACTCAAAAAATATTGGAAAGAGTTATGAAGGAAACGGACTCTGATTCTTTTGAGATTGTTCTAAATTTAGCTCTAAATTACGGTGGGCGGGAAGAAATTGTAGAAGCAACTAAGAAAATTGCAGCCGATGTTTTGGCGAAGAAATGCCGGTTGTCGGAAATAGATGAGGGTTTTTTTAGAACTTATTTATACAGTGCTGATTTACCTGATCCGGACTTGTTGATTCGAACAGGAGGGGATATGAGGATTTCTAATTTTTTGCTCTGGCAGATTGCTTATACTGAAATGCACATAACTTCTGTTTTATGGCCGGATTTTTCTAAAGGCGATTTAATTAAAGCAGTGATGGATTATCAAAAAAGAGATAGAAGGTTTGGAGGGGTCTAAGAGATGGCTTTAATGAAAAGAACAATAACCGGATTAATAGGTATTCCTATATTACTTTTAATTATTTGGTGGGGATATTTGCCCTTTTTATTTCTGGTTTGTGGAATAGTAGTCTTAGCCTTATTGGAGTTTTATCACCTAGCTCAAAGGCAGGGTTTTAAGCCATTTAGATTTACAGGTACGATTTGTGGGTTGCTTTTAGTAATTTTGATTTTTTTAAATGACGCTAAATTGAGTATAACAGCCGGGGGGGAAGAAAATAGTTTGCTGATTACTTTTTTTTTACTGCTTTTCTTTACCATAAGAATAATTAAAGGTGAAGTATCCGGGTCTATTTCTGCTCTGGGGACAACCCTTTTAGGTATTTTTTATGTGGCCTGGTTTTCCGGTTATTTAATTTTAATAAGAAACTTAAGACCTTATGGCCGGCAATATACTTATATTTTATTTGTTACTATCTGGATTTTGGATACGGCTGCTTATCTGGGAGGAATGAAATTCGGCCGGCATAAACTGGCAAAATCAATAAGTCCTAATAAAACAATAGAAGGGGCTGTTACGGCCGTACTTTTTGCTCAAATTACTCTTTTTATTAGTAAGTGGTGGTTTTTTGATTCATTGAGATATCGGGATTGTTTTATTATTGCTTTAATTTTGGGTATAGGAGCACAATTGGGAGATTTAGGAGAATCTTTGATAAAGAGAGATGTAGGGGTAAAAGATTCAGGTAATCTTCTTCCGGGGCACGGGGGTGTTTTAGATAGATTTGACAGTTTGTTTTTTGCTGCACCGCTGCTTTATTACTATATCAGATTTTTTATGTAAGATAATTTTTAAATGTGAGGGCGAATGAAAAAAATTTCTATTTTGGGGGCTACCGGTTCTATCGGAGTAAACACATTAAAGGTAATAAAATCCCTGGGTAAAGAATATAAAGTTGTTGGTCTGACTGCCGGGGGTAATGTTAATTTATTGGTTAAACAAATTAAAGAGTTTCAGCCGGAAATAGTTGCCTTGATGGATGAGGAAAAAGGCCGGGAATTAGAAAAAAAACTTTCTAAATGTAAATATAAACCGGCACATATTTTTTATGGTCTTAAAGGCCTGGTTAAAGTAGCAACTTACAGTAAAAGTAATTTTTTAGTTTCTTCTTTAGTCGGGGCGGTAGGCTTAATTCCTACTCTGGAAGCAATAAGGAAAAGGAAGACTATTGCTTTAGCCAATAAAGAAATATTAGTTATGGCCGGGGAAATTATTATCAGGGAAGCATTAAAATATAAAATCCAAATACTTTCTTTAGATAGTGAACACAGTGCTATTTTTCAATGTCTTAGAGGAGAAAAAAAGAAAGAAGTAAGAAAGATAATTCTTACTGCTTCCGGTGGCCCTTTTTATCGTTATTCCAGCCAAAATTTACAGAAGGTAACTGTGGCAGAAGCATTAAATCATCCTACCTGGTCTATGGGTAAAAAGATTACTATTGACTCTGCTACTTTAATGAATAAAGGATTGGAATTAATTGAGGCTCATTATCTTTTTGATATAAATATAGATAAAATTCAGATAGTGGTGCATCCTCAAAGTATAGTTCATTCTATGGTAGAATTTGTTGATGGTGCTGTCATTGCTCAGCTGGGAATTGCTGATATGCGTTTACCTCTTCAATTTGCTTTGACTTATCCTTGTCGTCAAAAAAGTAATTTACCGGCTTTAAACCTGGAAAAATTAAATTCCCTTTCTTTTGATAAACCGGATTTTAAACGATTTCCCTGTTTGCGTTTGGCAATTAAAGCAGCTGGTAAGAGGGGGAGTATGCCCACTGTATTAAATGCTGCTAATGAAGTAGCAGTAGATTCTTTTTTAAACGGAAAAATTAAATTTATGGATATTCCTGTTTTGATCCAATATGCAATGAATAAACATAAGTTAATTAATAATCCAACCCTGGAAGATATTTTGGAAGTGGATTCATGGACCAGGAATAAAATGAAGGAGGTAATAAATTGATTTCTATTTTGGCGGTTGTATTTACGTTTAGTGTAGTCATATTTTTTCACGAATTGGGACATTTTTTGATGGCTAAAAAATTCGGGGTATGGGTGAAAAAATTTTCACTGGGGTTTGGCCCGGAACTTTTAGGCAAAACTATAAAGCGTACAAGATATCGACTATCTTTGATTCCTTTGGGAGGGTATGTAAAAATGGCAGGGGAAGATCCCGGGGAAAAAAGAGAGGGGATTCCTGCTGAATTTCTTTCACAATCCTGGTGGAGGAGGATACTTATTGCCGTAGCAGGGCCGATAATGAATTTTTTATTGGCGATGGTACTTTTTTCTTTAATTTTTTATGTTTGGGGAGAACCACAAGCAGTGAAAGAGCCAATAATCGGTGAAGTTTTAGAAAGTTTTCCTGCCCATGAAGCTGGTATAAAAGAAGGAGATAAAATTATTAATATAGAAGGAAAGGAAATTACTGATTGGCAAGAGGTAATAGAAATTATTCATCCCAGCAGCGGGAAAAATTTAAAAATAAAAATTTTACGCGAAAACAAAGAGATGGAGTTTTTAGTTATACCACAGCTGAACCAGGAAAAGAAAATAGGATTAATCGGAATTATAGGTAAAGTAAACATGAAAAAGGTAGGTTTTTTTCAATCTTTTATTAAAGGAATGAAACAAACAATTATGTGGACCATTTTTATTTTGAAATCAATTTTTTCAATGTTTACCACACTGGCCAAACCAAATTTTTCCGGGCCTTTGGGTATAGGGCATATGGTTGCAGAAGTATCCAAAACAGGTTGGGAGAATTTTATTTCATTAATAGCGTTGATTAGCCTTAATATCGGGTTGTTTAATCTTTTTCCTATTCCTATTTTGGATGGAGGACAGATAACCTTTTATTTATGGGAAGGTTTAACCGGAAAGCCGTTAAGTGAAAAAAATATAAGAATTGCTCAAATGATAGGTCTTAGTCTTTTAATGGTAATTTTTATTTTTGCTATGCAATCTGATATATCCAGATGGAGAAATGGGTGGGGAAACTAACGCGTAAAATAAAAATAGGGAAGGTTTATATCGGTGGTGGCAGGCCTGTTTTAGTGCAATCAATGACCAAGACAGATACCAGGGATGTTGCTGCTACCGTAAAACAGATAAAAAGTTTACAAAAAATAGGCTGTGAGATAGTGCGGGTAGCTGTTCCGGATATGGCATCGGCAAAGGTATTAAGTAAGATAAAAAGCAAAATAAATATTCCGTTGGTTGCCGATATTCATTTTAATTATCGTTTGGCCCTGGAGGCAATTGCTCAGGGCGCAGATAAA
Source organism: bacterium (assembly GCA_023143305.1). Lineage (GTDB taxonomy): Bacteria > CBDUZB01 > JAGLHV01 > JAGLHV01 > JAGLHV01 > JAGLHV01. The sequence continues at coordinate 12,142 of JAGLHV010000014.1, forward strand.
TTAAGATTAAATCCTGGGAACATAGCTAAAAAAGAAGAAATTAAAGAAATAATAAAAGCAGCTAAAAAAAGAAAAACATCTATAAGAATAGGAATTAATTCCGGGTCCTTAGACAAAAATATTTTAAAAAAGTATGGAAAAGTTACCCCTCAGGCAATGGTAGAAAGTGCTTTAGGGTTTATTAAGCTTTTCGAAGACTGGTCGTTTTTTAATATAGTCCTTTCCTTAAAAGCAACAGATGTTCCTACTACAATAAAAGCGTATGAACTAATGTCTCAAAAGTGTGATTATCCCCTTCATTTGGGAATTACCGAAGCAGGTACTTATTTTTCCGGTACGATAAAATCGGCAGTAGGAATAGGTTCGCTTTTGTTTAAAGGTATTGGTGATACTGTCCGGGTATCACTTACCGGTGATCCCTGTGAGGAAGTAAAAGTCGGTTTTGAAATTTTAAAAAGTCTGGGTTTGCGTCGATACGGTCCTACAGTGATTTCCTGCCCTACCTGTGGACGTTGTAAAATACCTTTAATCGCAATTGCACAAGAGATCGAGAAAGGTCTGTTGCGGATTTATAATTTAAAATCGCCCGCTTTGATTAAACCGATACAAATTGCTATTATGGGTTGTATAGTTAATGGTCCGGGAGA